>CANHMJ010000119.1 GCA_947461805.1 Burkholderiaceae bacterium | reverse complement strand
CGATGATGTTACAAGAAAAGGATCTAGTAAGTAAGATCGATTTTTCTTCAGTAAAACTTCTTCGCATGGGTTCTGCTCCCGTTTCAAATAGCTTGATTGATTCAATTACTGAGTTATTACCCAACATTGAAGTTACCAATGCATTCGGTACAACAGAAGCTGGCCCAGTAGTCTTTGGCCCCCATCCGGATGGATTAAAGCAGCCATTACTGTCTGTGGGATACCCGCATCCTGCGGCTGAACTAAGATTGGTCAATGGCGTTTTGGAAATCAAGTCACCTGCCTTAATGCTTGGCTACCATAAAGCACTGACTCGATCGCCTCAGTTGAAATTGCCGTTTACTCCAGATGGTTTTTACATTACTGGAGACATGTTTCGTATTGATGCGAATGGGTTCTATTTTTTCCTTGGTCGCGTAGATGATATGTTTGTTTCTGGTGGTGAAAACATTTATCCAAGTGAGGTTGAGAGACTATTAGAGACTCATCCTTTGGTGCAGCAGGCCGCTGTTCTTCCGGTGGATGATGACATAAAGGGGCAAAAGCCAGCAGCATTTGTTGTCCTGAAACCTGGCTCCACTCTTACTGCAGACGCTTTAAAGCAATACTGCTTACAGCATGCTCCAGCTTATCAGCACCCCCGTTGGATTTGGTTTATAGATAGGCTACCGTTAGCATCAACCAATAAAATTGATAAATCCCAACTAAGAGAAGACATTAAAAGAAATTTGATGACTCAATAATCAGGGGCCTCTTTTCACCATATTGACCCACTCATTACAGTGCTGCGTTACTTATATTCCGCCACCCCAGCGAAATTGCCAGGAAATGCCAATCAAATCATAGCTATTATTTGTTCGAGAGTAGGCGCCAGTACTGCTGTAGATTCTGATGGAGTTTCTGGGATTTATCGGATAAGAAAACGTAGCGCCGAGGCGCCAATTTTCCTGTGGACCGCCAACGGGGTTTCCATTTAAAAAAGATTGACCGCCAAAGTAGTAGGTTGCATCTGCAGAAAGCCATGCCGTATTCGGAAAGTAATAAATTGCATGGGTTTGAGTTGAGTAGATTGGATTTTGAGTAAGCGTATTGCCACCCAAGAAGCTATTGTTGTTGGTGTAGATGGTAGCTGCACCGGCTAATTCAAAACGCCATGGCCCTAATGCTTGAGAGGCGCCAAGCCCAGGTTGAATGAACCAGCGGTTTGCCCCGACATTGATCATCTGTTGACTATTGTAGTGACCCCAAGGAATGGAGGCTGCTAGGCTCGCGCCGATGATGAGGTCTTGTTGATAGCTTTTAAATTGATCTAATGTAAGTGCAGGGGCACCATAGAGATTGACTGAGGCTTTTATGAGGGGGTCAGAAAGACCTTCAGAAGATGCATTTATCGTTTGAGCACCTAACCTACCAGTGCCCGTCAATTCAGCATAGGGCAGCACAAGGGAGATTTTTCCTGACTGGCCCCATGCATCAATGATGCGGGTATAACTTGCCGCTTCCGTAGTGAGCTTATAGTTTCCACTGGACGCTTGACCAATACTAAGGCTAGCAAAATTAATTCCAATAGGCGCATTGGAATAGGCACGAGCCTCGATTTCTTGGGCCTGCGCAGTAACCCCTGTAAGCAGTAAGGCGCAGACAAAAAAACGCTGCAGGTAGAAACTCAACGTTTTATATTTTAGGAATAGTCTCATTTGTATGTGCTTGAATCCCAAAAGAAAAAGGCCGCTAAATCAGCGACCTTTTTCAGATTTGGCTCCTCGACCTGGGCTCGAACCAGGGACCTACGGATTAACAGTCCGGCGCTCTACCGACTGAGCTATCGAGGAATTGCGTAAGCCAATATCATACAACAACTTACATAATTTCCTTAAATATGAGCCATATCGACCTACGTGTAATGCTGTACCTGATGCTAGCTGCCTTGCTGTGGGCGGGCAATGCCGTGGTTGGCCGCTTGTTGGTAGGGGAGATATCTCCCTTGTTGCTAAGTACCGTACGGTGCCTAGTGGCCATGGCAGTGTTGCTACCATTTGGCGCATCGATTTTGAGGGCTAATAGCGCCCTTTGGGCGAATAAAAAACGCTTCCTGTTGCTGGGCTTATGTGGGGTGGGCGGATACAACATGCTGCTTTACTTGGCGATTCAGACTTCAACCCCCATTAATGTGACGCTGATCGGGGCGAGTATGCCCATTTGGATGCTGTTAATCGGCGCTTTATTTTTTAGCAATCGACCGAACGGCTTCCAAGTCATTGGAGCCCTAATTTCCATTTTGGGGGTGTGCGTCGTTCTCTCGAGGGGGGATTGGCTGGCCATATTACAAGTCCAGTTTGTGTACGGTGACTTGCTGATGATTTTAGCAACCATTCTATGGGCGTTTTATAGTTGGATGCTGACAAAACCCGGAACCAGTTCTGAGCGCACTTGGTCTTGGAATGCCTTCTTACTCGCCCAAGTTTTATTTGGCTTAATGTGGTCTTCTGCGTTTACCGTAATCGAGTGGCAGGCCGGTTATATGCATTTTGAGCCCAGTTTTCTGATGTGCGTACTTATTCTGTATGTAGCCATCGGCCCATCCTTGATTGCATATCGCTGTTGGGGCCTGGGCGTTGCCAAAGCAGGGCCAACAGTAGCTGCTTTCTTTACTAATTTCATACCCCTGTTTACTGCTATTCTCTCGACTTTGATTTTGGGGGAGTACCCTAAAGGATTTCATGGACTCGCTTTTTTATTGATTGTGATCGGAATTGGTATGTCGGTAACATTCAAACCAAAAGAGCATATTTCGAATTAGTATAGAAGCATGAAAACCAGCAAAAAAACTTCAGTACGCATTCCTAAAATATTGACGATTGCCGGCTCGGATAGCGGCGGTGGAGCAGGTCTGCAGGCCGACCTCAAGGTGATTACGGCCTTAGGTGGATACGGCATGACGGTGGTGACTGCAATCACTGCGCAAAACACCCTTGGCGTAACGAAAATTCAGGGGATTGATCTGGATGTGATTGAAGCGCAAATTGATGCGGTGGTCAGCGACATTGGCGTGGATGCAGTCAAGATTGGTATGCTGGCTAGTCCCGAAATCGTTCGCTGTGTTGCTGCGGCACTGCGTCGCCATGCAATCAAGATCATCGTCGTTGATCCAGTTCTACGAGCAACCTCGGGCGCAAGCTTGGGCGGCGACGAAACCGCGCATGCCATACGCGAGGCTTTGTTTCCCTTGGCAACGGTGATTACACCCAATATGGAAGAGGCCTCTATTTTGCTTGGCCGGCCCATTCTAGAGCCCGATGATTTCGAGCAAGCTGCAAGGGACTTGATCGCAATGGGCCCAGCTGCGGTATTGATTAAGGGTGGACACCTCAATGCAAAGCATACGCAACTGATGGATTTTTTGATGTGGCAGGCAATCGACAAGGATGGTAAAAAAATCCTGGAACAGAAAAAACTGCTGCATTACCGTGTGAATACACCCAATACCCATGGAACTGGCTGCTCCTTATCTTCAGCGATTGCAAGCTATTTAGCGGATGGCCATGATCTGAGTCATGCCGTCGCAAAAGGAATCGCATATGTTGAGGCGGGATTGGAAGCGGGCGTTTATCTGAGTATTGGCGAAGGCTCGGGACCACTATGGCATATGCATGCGTTTTATCCCACTGCATTGCCTGACAACAAAGAGCCGTCCACTTCTTAGTTCGCTGCTTTATTTAGTTTTTGCTTGCATCATGAGTTGGGTCAGGCGCTTGACTGCAGCCTCTGGATTATCGGACCCCGTAATCGCCCGCACTACTGCCACCGAACCCACGCCGGTTTGCGCTACTGCATGGATTGTGCTTTCATCAATGCCGCCAATCCCAACCAGGGGATAGTGGCGCATGAGTTGTGCATATTTGCTTAGCCGCCCAAGTCCTTGGGGTGCTGTTGGCATTTGCTTTAACTGCGTTGGAAAAACGGCGCCCATGGCAATGTAACTTGGCAAGAATGAATCGGCATAAACCATTTCTGCATAACCGTGTGTACTCAAGCCTAAACGCAAGCCCGCTTTGCGAATGGCATCTAAATCAGCCAGCGCTAGATCTTCTTGACCCAAGTGCACACCATAGGCACCCGCATCAATAGCTTCACGCCAATAGTCGTTAATAAACAGAAGGGTCTTGCTACCTTGGACGGCAGCTACGGCGGCATTAATTTCTGTAATGAGGCGTCCGCGATCAAGAGCGCCTTCCACTTTATAGCGCAACTGAACGGTTGGCACTTCGGCATCGACCATGCGCTTAACCCACTCGGCATTGGGCAATACCGCATACAGTCCAAGTGCATGAGGGCATGCAGGGAAGGCATTGGCATGGGACTGGTGCGGTGTTGGCATTAAGTCAAAGTAGTCTGGCAGGCTTGGCCAACTGGCCGGCTTAAAGCCGCCAGCATGGTGGGCCATGCGCGACCATGCCTTTCCTAAAACCCGTGCATCGCTTTCAATAAAGCCCATCTGGATCGCAGCCAAAGCGCCAGCCAGCTCGTAGTGATGACCGGCGTGCGTATTGTCTAATGCAGGCGGTAGTTGATGAATGCTGGATTCAGGAATAGGAATGGCTAGATCATCTTGCTGATGGCAGGCGATAATTT
>CANHMJ010000118.1 GCA_947461805.1 Burkholderiaceae bacterium | reverse complement strand
CGGCGGACGAGGTGATTGCCTTTATCCAAGAGCACCAGCTAAAGCTGGAATGGATTTTAGAAACCCATGCACACGCCGATCATCTGACGGCAGCGCCGTATATTCAGGAAAAACTGGGTGGCAAGATTGCGATTGGTGACCACATCACCAAGGTGCAGGTCGTATTTAAGGGTGTTTTTAATTTAGACGATGTTGCAGTAGATGGTTCGCAGTTTGATGCGCTAATTAAAGAGGGTGAATCCATCCGTTTCGGTAATTTATCCTTTAAGGCCCTGTATGTTCCTGGTCATACACCGGCGTGCATGGCATACGAAATCGGCGATAGTATCTTTGTTGGCGATACCTTATTCATGCCCGATGTCGGTACGGCGCGCTGTGACTTCCCTGGCGGCAGTGCCAGCAATTTGTATCGCTCGATTCAGTCAATCCTGAACTATCCTCCTAATACAAAGCTGTATATGTGCCATGACTACCCGCCGAATGGTAGGGCCCCTGAATACCAATCCACCGTGGCAGATCAAAAAAAGAGCAACATTCATGTGCACGATGGCGTTACGGAAGAGCAGTTTGTGGCGATGCGAACCAAACGCGACGCCGGACTTGAAATGCCCGTCCTTATTTTGCCGTCGATTCAGATCAATATTCGTGCAGGGCATATGCCCAAACCAGAGAGTAATGGCACGGCTTATTTAAAGATTCCATTAAACGCCCTATAGGCTAATTAGGACGAGAAAGACAATTCATGCCAGCAACAATTGATTTAGAACGCATGCGCACTTCGGCTGACGAAGCCTGTCGTCTGATGAAGGTATTGTCAAACCCAGATCGCATGCTGCTGCTTTGTGAAATTAGTCAGGGCGAAAAGTGCGTGAGTGAACTTGAGGCCAAGCTGGATATTCATCAACCGACGCTTTCGCAGCAATTGACCGTATTGCGCAATGAAGAATTGGTTGAAACCCGCCGTGATGGCAAATTAATTTATTACTCCTTATCTAGCGCTATTGCGGTGGATGTGATGACATTGCTTTATAAGCACTATTGCCGTAAGTAAACCCGATTCATTACCACCAGGAGTTCATTATGAAATGCAACGTAGGCAATATGGATCGCGTCATCCGCATCATCGCAGGCTTAGTTTTAATTGGACTTGCCGCAACTGGTACGATTGGCTTGTGGGGCTGGATTGGTATTGTCCCTGTATTAACCGGCACCTTTCGTTTTTGTCCGGCCTATCCGCTCTTGGGTATCAACACTAATAGCAAACCATAAAACGGCACACGCCCAAGTAAGGCGTCTTTGCAGGCGCTTTAGTTGGGTGCAATCGTCGTAAAGCGCCGCGGATCATTGATCGGTCGCAGCGGCATGATGTGGATTTGCTTGCCATCGAGTAGAAGCTCAACCTGGACTCCAATGCCTAACTCGAGTCGCCGTACTTCGGCGGCGGAGGCTTCCCAAATGACTATTTGATCGCTTGCCGGAATGGCAAATTGAATCACTGCAATTTGCCCAATGGCACTGATTTCAGAAACAGAGGCAGTGTGACTAAACGCTGTTTTTGTTCTGCCCACGCTAATGCCGCTTTGCGGAATGACCCAGGCAACTACGCTATCCGCAGGAATTTTATTCTTATCAACGACATCGAGTGCAATGTCCGTACCTTGCCAATGCAGCCTGCCTTGATTAAATCGCCCTTGGAATAGATTGCTGATACCGACTAGTTCTGCGACCCTCGAATTGCGCGGTTTTTGAAATAAGTTTTGCGGACTGGCTGTTTGTAGCCCAATGCCGCGATCGATCACTGTAATGCGATCAGCCAGTAAGCCCGCTTCACGCAGATCGTGTGTTACTAAAATAATTGGAATATCCAAATCGCGACGCAATTCGGCCAAGGTTTTGTAAAGGCCTTGCCGGGTTGGTGTATCAATCGCAGAAAAAGGCTCATCTAACAGTAAGACCTTGGGTTGGCGTGCTAATGCTCTCGCCAGTGCGACGCGTTGCTGTTGACCTCCGGAGAGTTGATTGGGCATGCGCTGTGCCAGCTCACCAATGCCCATGCGCTCTAGCCAATTCTGCGCAATGGCCTGTTTTTCTGCTGCCGTATGCCGTGAATTTTGCAAAGGGATATGGACATTGTCGATGGCCGACAAATGCGGAAAGAGGGCGTATTGCTGAAACAAGAGTCCGCAGGAACGCTGCGCTGGGGATAAGGCGAGGGGTTTTAGCCTAGCACCTTCATCGGCGCTAAACCAAATTTCACCATTGCATTCGATCTGACCATGGGCTGGATTGCGTAAACCAGCGATGGTGCGCAGTGCCGATGTTTTGCCGCTGCCCGATGGCCCTACTAGTGCATGCAGCTCGCCTTTAGCGCAATCAATATTGAGCTGCAACGGCATGGGTAAGGTTTGCTGTACGCGGAGCTTTAACATGCTTTGCGTCTCCCTAGAACGCCATACGATAGGGCAATAGCAATCAGAGAGGTTCCCAATAGCAAGAGGGAAAGCAATCCTGCCCCGGCAATATCAAAACCCTGTACCTTGTCATAAATGGCAATGGAAACCGTTTTGGTTTCACCGGGGATGGCTCCGCCGACCATTAAGATGACGCCGAATTCGCCCAAGGTGTGTGCAAAAGTCATGACTGCGGCGCTGGTCACGCCACGCCAAGCCAAAGGCAGTTCAATCAGCCGAAAAATTTGCCAGTGCGATAGTCCGCTGACCTGAGCCGCCTCCCGAATTTCTGGGCTGATCGATTCCAATGCCCGCTGAATCGGTTGCACTGCAAATGGCAAATTAACAATAAGGGAGGCTAACAGGATCCCCTCAAAGGAAAAAACGAGGGGGTAACCGAATAGACTGACATCACCAAAGCCCACCAAAAGGTAATAACCGAGGACGGTGGGCGGCAAAACCAAGGGCAAAGCAAGAAGGGCCTCAAGCCACGGCTTTGCGGACCCCATTCGAACCAGCCGATACGCTAGCCAAATACCCAATGGCAGCATGATCACCAATGTATAAAGGGCCAACTTAAACGAGAGAAAAATAGCTTCGGTATCCAGCACGCCCTAATTTTAGGCCCTAAGCGTACCATTCCTGACTGCTTGACTTAGGGTAATTCACTATGGTCATCGACACGCCTAAGGCGTTAAATATGCATTAATGCGTTAGGATGCATATTTACACCTTGTATGTAAGCAAAAATAGACAAATGAGCAAGCTTATACCCCCAGAAACCAAAGACTTAAGTCCAGCCCAAATGGAGCAGGTTTTCGCGCAGGTGTCTCAATTTTTTAGCTTACTTGCAGAGCCCTCGCGCCTAAAGATCCTCTTCATCCTGTGCAATGGTGAGAAATCGGTGAATCAAGTGACTGAGGAGTCAGGCTCGAGTCAAGCCAACGTATCGCGCCATTTAACTGCATTACACCGCGAAGGAATACTAAAGCGTCGCAAAGAGGGCGTCACGGTCTATTACTCGATTGGCGATGAGGCCACATTGGGTATTTGCCAGAGCGTATGTGCTCGGGTTGTTGAAGAGATGAAAACGTAGTTTTATTAATTAATTATTGAGTGAGCCATTAATCCAATGAATAAAAATCAACTGGAACTGAATTCAGAAGACATTCAATACGTAGAAAAGCCAAAAGGGCAGTCACGGCTTCGTAAGGCGCCGGAGCATTTTGTTTCGGAAGACTTTATTGCGGACGTTAATAAAAATGGCCTCGATGAAAATCGCCGCGGTTTTTTGCGCAAAGGCTTTTTGTCGGCGATTGGCGGTGCTGCCGGCCTAGCTGCAGCCCCTGCTGTATTGGCCTCCAGCGCAGGCGATCCGGCCATTTTAGAAAAACAAGAATGGCAAACCACGCTGGGTAAAAACGTCGCGACAATGCCCTATGGTATGCCATCGGTTTATGAATCGAATTTAATCCGCCGTGAATCACCCGGCTTAACCCGAGTTGCAGCAGCATCGGTTTCCTTTACCCCGCTGCAGGGACTGTTTGGCATGATTACCCCCAATGGCTTGCACTTTGAGCGCCACCATCAAGGTTGGTACAACGTCGATCCCAATAAGCACCGCTTAATGGTAAACGGCCTAGTGAAAAGCGAGCGGGTTTTTACCATGAGCGATTTAATGCGTATGCCATCGGTATCGCGCATTCACTTTATTGAGTGCGGTGCCAATACTGGATTGGAATGGGGCAATGTGGCTGTGCCAACCGTGCAATATACCCACGGCATGTTGTCGTGCTGCGAATTCACTGGCGTGCCGCTTTCAGTATTGCTGGATGAATGCGGCGCCGACCTGAAAAAAGGCAAGTTCGTATTGGCCGAAGGTGGTGATGGATCGGGTATGACCCGCACCATCAACCTGGATAGCGCGCTCAAGGATGCCATTGTGGCTTGGGGCATGAATGGCGAAATGCTGCGCCCAGAGAATGGCTTTCCACTACGCTTGGTTGTTCCAGGAGTTCAGGGCGTGAGTTGGGTGAAGTGGCTGCGTCGCCTTGAAGTAGGTGACATGCCTTATGGGGCCAAAGACGAAGCGATTCACTACATTGATCTGATGCCCAATGGTTTGCATCGCCAATACACCTCGATCCAGGAGTGCAAATCAGTTATTACAACCCCGTCGGGTGGT
>CANHMJ010000117.1 GCA_947461805.1 Burkholderiaceae bacterium | reverse complement strand
GGGTAGCATCACTGCTGCACTCAAAGCAGCCCAGCTACTTAATGCAGGCGTGGATATTCAGGTGGAAGTTGAAAATCAGACCGAGTTAGAGGAGGCCCTTGCTGCTGGGGCAAAAAATATTTTGATTGATAACTTCACTGCTGCTCAAATGAAAGCAGCCGTTGCCTTTACACAAGGCCGTGCCTTACTCGAGGCTTCGGGTGGTGTGAGCCTAGATCAGCTGCGCGCGATAGCCGCGACTGGTGTTGATCGCATCTCGATTGGCAAACTGACCAAAGACATCAGCGCGGTCGATTACTCGATGCGGATTCTGCAGTCGTAACGCAGTTCTTTACTTTGATCCCGGCCTAGCGCCCGAGCGCGGCGTCAAAATCGTGGGATACGATACCGCCCACGTCTCAGGGTAGTCGCGGCTGTAATGCAAACCTCTACTCTCACGGCGCAATAAGGCTGAGCGCACAATCAGTTCTGCGCACTCCAGTAAGTTACGTAACTCAATTAAATCGCGCGTTACCCTAAAGTTGCTGTAGTACTCCTGGACCTCGTTGCGCAGAAGCTCAATGCGATGCAATGCCCGTTCCAAGCGGCGATTGGTACGCACAATACCCACGTAATTCCACATCAGGGAGCGCAGTTCATCCCAATTATGCGCAATCACGACTTGCTCATCGGCATCCTCGACTTGGCTTTCATCCCAAAAAGGGAGGGAGGGCAATGACGGCGTTTGTGCCTGTGTAATATCGCTGGCTGCCGCCTTGCCAATCACTACACACTCTAATAAAGAATTGCTTGCCAAGCGATTAGCGCCATGCAGGCCAGTGTAGGTTGCCTCACCCACCGCATAGAGTCCAGGTAAATCAGTCTTGCCATGCAAGTCCGTGACCACGCCGCCGCAGGTATAGTGCGCCGCCGGCACAACCGGAATAGGCTCTTTTGTTATATCCAAACCAAGACTTAAGCAACGCGCATAGATCATTGGGAAATGCTCTTTGATGAAGGCTTCGCCTAAATGCGTCGCATCGAGGTTGACGTAATCGAGGCCGTGTTTTTTCATTTCAAAATCGATGGCACGGGCTACGATATCCCGCGGCGCCAACTCATTGCGTTTATCGTGCTCCGGCATGAAGCGCGTTCCATCCGGTAGCTTCAGTAAACCACCCTCGCCGCGCAAGGCTTCCGTAATCAAGAAGGTGCGATCACTGGGGTGATATAAACACGTTGGATGAAACTGAATGAATTCCATATTACCCACGCGACAACCCGCACGCCAGGCCATGGCAATGCCATCGCCGGTAGCCGTATCGGGGTTGCTGGTGTAGCGATAGACCTTACCAACACCGCCAGTTGCCAATACAACCGACTTCGCCGCAATGGTTTCAACGTGATTGGTATTAATATCCAAGGCATAGATGCCGTAGCAGCGGTTGGGGCGATTACGCTTTTCTTTCGCGCCGAGGTGGCGATTGGTAATGAGGTCCAGCGCAATCCAATGTTCCAAAATAGTGATATTGGAATTGGCGCGAGCATGATCTAGCAAGACCTCATGAATCGCCTTACCGGTCGCATCCGCTGCATGCGCAATACGGCGCTGACTGTGCCCACCCTCCCGCGTCAGGTGCAAACCCATTGGGCCATCTTTATCGGTAGTAAAGGGCACTCCTTGATCGACTAGCCACTGAATCGCTGCTGCACTTTCTTCCGCAATGTACCGCGCAGTCGATTCCACTACTAAACCGGCTCCCGCATTCAGGGTATCGCTCACATGCGCATCAATGCTGTCATGTTCTTTGTCTACCACCCCGACAATGCCGCCCTGCGCCCAAGCCGTAGCGGATTCGCTTAAGCCACGCTTGGCCATCAGCAGCACTTTTTGAGTCTTGGCTAAATCCAAGGCGACCGTCAGGCCCGCTAAGCCCGCGCCAATAATAAGGACAGGTAAGTCTGCTCCATCCCCTTGTGTTTGGGCGTTTGCTAGCTTGACTGGTGTGGACATTCGTTCATTTTACGGCGCAAGCCGTGTTCATGCAGCATTCTCCAAAAAGAAAAAGGCCCCGCTATCAACGAGGCCTCTGCTCTGACTTTCTGTCTTACGGACTAACGCAGGCTAACCCATCAAGCTGGAACTACAGCTTTGTCTTTTGAGTCATTGGTGCCATAACCAATTTTCTTGGCTACCTGACCACCCTTGCTTAACTTCACAGCGCAATACTTAAACTCCGGGATCTTGCCGACTGGATCAAGCGCTGCGTTTGTAATCAGGTTGGCAGCCGCTTCGTAGTAAGCAAACGGAATAAAGATCACACCGCGTGGCGTGCCATCATCCCGGCGCACATGTATGCCCACCTCACCACGGCGTGAGGCAACCGTAATCACATCACCTGCCGTTACACCTAGGTGAGTCATGTCGGCGCCATGCATCGATACCGTAGCAAGGGGCTCGATCGCATCGAGCACCGTAGCGCGGCGCGTCATGCTACCGGTATGCCAATGCTCCAATTGGCGGCCAGTAATGAGGACAAATGGGTACTCACTATCGGGGCGCTCGTTTGCAGGGATGATATCGGCTGGCACCAACTTCACTTTGCCATCCGGCGTTGAGAATGCATCGTCAAATACGATGGGGCGGCCTGGATCATCGGCAGACAGACAAGGATAGGTCACGCTGGATTCCTTTTCGAGGCGTTCCCAGGTAATGCCATTAATCGCCGCGTGCATTGCTTGACGCATTTCATCGTAGACCGCTGCAACACCGGCTTCTGGACCTTGGTAGTTCCAGTTCAAGCCCATCCGCTTAGCAATTTCTTGAATGATCCACAAATCGGGCTTGGCATCGCCTGGCGGATTGACCGCGCGCTTCCCCATCTGCACCATCCGGTCCGTATTGCTAACGGTACCGGTTTTTTCTGGCCAAGCGCTCGCAGGCAATACTACATCCGCCAACAATGCCGTCTCCGTCATGAAAATATCCTGCACCACCAAATGCTCGAGGGATGCCAAGGCATGACGCGCATGGTTCAAATCGGGATCACTCATCGCGGGGTTCTCTCCCTCGACGAACATGCCTCGAATCTTATGGGGGTCGCTATCGGGCGCCGTGACCTTATGCATGATCTCAACCACGGTATAGCCGGGCTTTTTATCTAGCGGGGTATCCCAGAACTTCTCAAACCAGGCATGCGCTGCTGGATTATCAACGCGCTGGTAGTTCGGGAACATCATGGGAATAAGGCCGGCATCACTTGCGCCCTGCACGTTATTTTGACCGCGCAATGGATGCAAGCCAGAGCCGGGCTTACCAATTTGACCGGTAATGCTCACGAGTGCAATTAAGCAACGGGCATTATCTGTGCCGTGAATGTGCTGGCTCACGCCCATACCCCACAAAATCATCGCCGACTTGGTGGTAGCGAATTCACGCGCAACTTCACGTAATGTTTCTGCCGGAATGCCGCAAATCGGTGCCATTGCTTCTGGGCTGTAGCCCTTAATATTTTCTTTTAATGCCTCAAAGTTATTCGCGCGATCACGAATGAAGTTCTCATCGCACAATCCTTCTTCAATGACCGTATAAATCATGGCATTGAGCATCGCTACATCGGTATCAGGCTTGAACTGCATCGTGCGCCAAGCGTGTTTAGCGATGTCGGTAATGCGCGGATCGCAAAGCACAATCTTAGCGCCGTTCTTAGCGGCGTTCTTAAACCAAGTGGCTGCCACCGGATGGTTCGCGGTGGGGTTTGATCCAATCAAAAAGATCAGGCTGGAATGCTCCACATCGTTCACCTGATTGCTCACCGCACCCGAACCGACGCCCTCGAGCAATGCAGCAACGCTGGATGCGTGACATAAGCGAGTGCAATGGTCGACGTTATTGCTACCAAAGCCAGTGCGTACTAGTTTTTGGAATAAATAAGCTTCTTCGTTACTGCCTTTAGCTGAACCAAAGCCAGCGAGCGTTTTATTGCCATGCTGATCGCGCAACTGCTTTAACTTTCCGGCCGCCAAATCCAATGCCTCTTCCCAGGTGGCTTCACGGAAAATGCTGGACCAGTCTTGTGGGTTCTGAATTGCATGCTCGTCTTTTGCTACGCCCGATTTCCGAATCAAAGGCTTAGTTAGGCGCTGTGGATTGTGGATATAGTCCATACCAAAACGGCCCTTCACGCAAAGGCGATTGTGATTCGCTGGGCCATCACGGCCTTCCACGCTGACAATCTTTTCGTCTTTGACGTTATAGGTAATTTGGCAACCAACGCCGCAGAATGGGCAAACCGAATCCACCTTGCGATCCACGGTTTGTGAACCAATCAAGCCTTTGGGCATCAACGCCCCAGTTGGGCAAGCCTGAACGCACTCACCACACGCCACGCAGGTGCTCTCGCCCATCGGATCGCTCAAGTCAAACACGATCTCGCTGTGTGCACCGCGCATCGCGTAACCAATCACATCGTTGACTTGCTCTTCACGGCAAGCGCGGACGCAGCGATTACACTGAATACAGGCGTCTAAATTGACCGCCATTGCCGGATGCGATACATCCGAAGCCGGCTGTTTATGACGCAAAGTCTTTAGTTCTGGTCGAACGTGAACATCCAGGAGCGTTGCCCAAGTGCTCAGTTCGCCGTGTTGTTGTTGGCGCTGTTATTCGTCGCTGTCTCCT
>CANHMJ010000116.1 GCA_947461805.1 Burkholderiaceae bacterium | reverse complement strand
TCGATTAGATACCAATTCAATTGCTCGGTTTGAGATCAATTCAAATGCGGTTAAGTCGGCGCTGCAGACTTTTTGCACTTGCTGTAACAGGGCAATACTGGATGCAACATCATTCACCTTTACAAACACAGTGATCTTGGTTTTTGGTAATGGGAAGACTTTTAAGGTAGCGGCAGTAATGATGCCAAGCGTACCTTCCGATCCAATAAAGAGGTCTTTTAGTGAATAGCCGGTATTGTCTTTTCGAAGGCCGCGTAGCCCATTCCAGATATCACCGTTTGCGGTAACTACTTCAAGACCTAGGGTGAGGTCTCGCATATTCCCATATCGAAGAACTTGAACTCCGCCTGCATTGGTGGCTAAATTTCCACCAATCGTGCAACTGCCTTCTGCCGCTAAACTCAGGGGGAAAAGCCTATTTTTCAAAAAGGCAGCCTCTTGAACATGCTTCAGTACCGCGCCAGCACCCACGGTAATGCTAGCGTTTTCTAAGTCTAGTGGCTGAATCTGGTTCAATCGACGTAGGCAAATAACGACAGCATGTCCGCTTGCGTCGGGAGTTGCTCCGCCACAAAGGCCGGTATTTCCTCCTTGAGGGACCATCGGTACTCGATGGCGCTTGCATACCTTAACAAGGGCTGCAACCTCGCTGGTATTTTTTGGCCGAAGAATAGCCAATGCATTTCCCTTAAAGCGCTTTCCCCAATCGGTTAGATAAGGCGCTTTATCCTCATCCTTGCTGAGTACGTATCCTTCTCCGATGGCATCGGCAAACTCGGCAAGGAGGGAATTGGCTTTCTCGACCAACTTATGCTCTTCGAATGGTTGGGGCGGGTACCCCATCGATCATGATATTTAAGCAAGATGGCAACTTACTGGCGATTGCCCGATGGGCTGCCGGCAAAACCTGTTCTTTTTGGGTGACCAACTCGCCAAAGCCCCCAAAAGCAATGCAGACCTTTTCGTAATGCGTTGCTAGTAATTCACAGCCAATGACACGGTCCTGTCCATAATCTCTGATTTGAATTTGATGCTCCGCATTCCAACAGGCATCATTACCCACTATGAGTAAAAAAGGAAGTTGATAACGAACCGCCGTATCGATTTCGGCGCTATGGAAACCAAAAGTACCGTCCCCTACAACCGCAATAACGGGAGCGCCAGGCTTGGCTAAACTGGCGGCTGTGGCAAACGGTAGTCCCGCTCCAATTGAGCCTGCAACCCCATTGATGACTCGATTCGGTGCGCTTAAGCATGCTTGGGCCCATTGACCAATCTCGCCCCCATCACTCACTAAAACGGATTCGGGGTGACTATCTAAAATTGCCTGCAATGGTGCAAATGCCTGAGCTGGATGCAACTTATTTGCGCTGGAAGGAGCGCTGCTCCAGCTTGCTGGACGATAGGCGATTGCTTCATGTACCTCTGTGAGCCATTTGCGGCCCTCTGCGTTTGGAACTGTATTTAGCTCGATGATTGCGTTAATAGCG
This sequence comes from Burkholderiaceae bacterium, assembly GCA_947461805.1. Taxonomy (GTDB): domain Bacteria; phylum Pseudomonadota; class Gammaproteobacteria; order Burkholderiales; family Burkholderiaceae; genus Polynucleobacter. Next base: position 3,182 of record CANHMJ010000116.1, on the reverse strand, counting down.
CTGTGCACGTCTGCACATGTTGATAAATGAAGGTTCGAACCAACTGCCCTTTGGGTTCGCTCAATCTCACTTCTTTCGGGATCTATTTGAAAAAATACGCAGTCTTTATGAAAGTTTGGCGCCTTTCCAAATTTCAGCGTGAAATCTAATTTTTTGCCAAGTAGTATGACGCAATCGGATTGAGCAAGCACTTCGGCAAAGGCACCTAAGCAAGGATCTCCGATGCCTCTTGGGCTTTCCATGCCAATAACTGGGACGCCCAAAGAGGTCTCTAAGCTAGCTAAAATTGTACGGCCTGCCTGTGATTGCATCATGGGGCCAGTGAGAACTAAGGGCTTCTTTGCTTTGAGTAATGCAGCAATTATTTCTTTGATGGCTTGCTTATCTGCCTTGATAGGAATGGGTTCAAAATCCTCTATCTTGGACATTGACATACCGTCACTAAAGATATTCTCTAAAACATCAGAGGGGAGGCTGATATGTACTGGACCCGGCCTCCCAGATCTCGCGATTGAAACGGCTTTTGCAAAATCACGCGGTAGTTCAGATATGCTTTTGCAAACCCACGATGCCTTTGTTAGCGGGGCGGCAATGTCAGCTTGCGCCATTTCTTGAAATGCCCCCATTCCTAATTGGTTGATGGGCGCATGTCCTGAAAGCAATACGACAGGCGACTCGGCCATTCCGGCAGTGTAGAGCGCAGATACCGCATTAGCATGACCGGGGCCGCCAGTTACGAGAGCAATACCAATTTCTCCTGTGAGCCTTGTCCATGCGTCGGCCATATGGACTGCTGCAGCTTCATGCCGGGTATGGATCAGATTGATTTTCTGATCATATACAGCATCAAATATAGGCATGATGTGGTTGCCAGATAGAGTGAATATATTGCTTATTCCGGCAGTCAGCATCGATTCAACCAATGCATCAGCACCACGTTTCGTTTTGGTAGACATTGTTTACTCTCTTAAAAAAACTGGATACCCAATTTACTGGTTTTAAAAAAAAGCCACGATATTCATCGTGGCTTTATAAGCAATTCAAAAAGGTTAATTGGCAGTTAAGTTACGGGCCTTAATCACCTTTTCCCATTTTGTCGATTCGGAAGCAATTTGTGCCTCTAGTTCTTTGGTGGTGTTAAGAACTGGCGTCAGGCTATTAATTTCTAAGCTCTTCTGCATCGCTTCTGTTTTGACAGCCTTCACCGCTGCATCATAAATTTTCTCGCGGATGATTTTTGGTGTATTGGATGGGGCCATTAAAGCAAACCAACCGACATTTTCAAAACCGGGCAGTGATGCCTCTGAAACAGTAGGTATGTTTGGAAGCTGGGCCAGGCGTTTAGAACTTGTAACTGCAAGCGCTTGGATCTGACCATTTCGAACGAAGCCGGTTGATGCTGGTACGTTACAGGCGCAAAAATCAATTTGCCCAGCGATTAAATCGGTTAGCGCAGCTGCCTCCCCTTTGTACGGAATATGGGTAGCATTTATTCCTGCGGCTGTGATGAAATTTTCTCCAGCCAAATGAACCTGACTACCGATACCAGCAGAACCAAAATTGAGATTGCGTGTTTTGGCTAAGGCAATCAGATCATTTAAGTTTTTTACCCCTAACTTCGGATTAACAGAAATAATCATTGGGCCACTAGCGAGGGTAGTAATGGGCGAAAAGTCAGTCCCATAATTAACGTTCATCTTTTTGTACATGTATGGATTGACGGTAAGCATGCTGCCTGAGGCCAATAACAGTGTGTAGCCATCTGCTGGGGATCTTGCTACTGCCTCAGCTCCGATATTTCCGCCGGCACCACCGCGATTTTCAACAATCACATTTTGACCTAGTACAGTAGTCATTTGCTGGGCTAGGATGCGCCCCAAAATGTCGGTTGTGCCACCTGCGGCAAACGGTATGATTAATTTAATTGGCTTCGTTGGCCAGCTTTGGGCTTGAGCCACCGTACTAACGCCTGCAATAAGCATCACACCAAATAGCTTGATCGCATTTCTTTTAATAGAACTCATTTGCTTCATAAACATGCATCTCTCCCGTTGATTTAAATTCCAAAACACCTTCCTAATTATTGGTGCTTTTTTTACTTTATTAATTCGTTAACGATACAGGGAAAACAAAAAATATACTTGGGTATTGCAAGACATCTAAATCATCTATATGATGTAGATATGTCATCTATTTTCATCTCCGAATTCATTACAAGTCAAGCCCTAGAAACCCTCCGTTCTAGCCATGAGGTTATTTACGCCCCGGAGAGCTACAAACAGCGTGCAGAATTAATTTCTGCATTGCAGCATTGTGATGCTCTCATTGTTCGTAACTTGACTCAAGTCAATCAAGAGCTCTTAAATGGCGCACCGAACCTAAAAGTGGTGGGTCGCCTTGGCGTCGGTCTAGAAAACATCGAATTGCCTGCATGTGCGCAGCGCAATATAAAGGTTATCCCAGCAACCGGTGCGAATGCAGAGTCGGTTGCAGAGTATGTCATCGGTACTGCCTTAGCATTGACGCGTGGTTTTTTGCCGGCAACAGTCCAAACCTTAGGTGGTAGCTGGCCACGCCCGCATTTTTCTGGCTACCATGAATTCACCGGCAAGACCTTGGGTGTTGTTGGTTTTGGCAGCATTGGCAGTGTAACAGCGCAAAAGGCCCTTGCCTTTGGTTTGAAATGCCTTGCTTACGATCCTATGCTGCCCGGTAAATCGATCGACGTTGGCGGCACTGCCGTCCCGCTGGTAACGCTGGATACCTTATTGGCTTCCAGTGACGCCGTTACTTTACATCTGCCTCTCTTGCCAGAAACCCGCGGCCTATTTTCTGCAGCAACCTTAGACAAGATGAAGCACGGTGCCTGCTTAATTAATACGGCGCGCGGCGGCATTGTGGATGAAAAAGCGTTAGCCGAGCGTTTGCGCTCTGGTCGCTTGGGTGGCGCAGCCTTAGACGTTTTTGAAAAAGAGCCGGCGACAGACCTTTCTCACTTTGCTGGATTAAGTAACCTGATTGCAACGCCACATATTGCTGGAGTGACAAGCGAGAGTAATGATCGCGTTAGCCAAATGATTGCAGATGAGGTAATTCAGTTTTTGGGGAGCGGCAAATGAAGATGACGTTCGATCAGATTGTGGAGTTGGCATCGTCTGGCTTGCGAGCCAGCGGCATTGATC
>CANHMJ010000115.1 GCA_947461805.1 Burkholderiaceae bacterium | reverse complement strand
GTGGATGATGCGATTGTTGTGATAGAAAACATCACACGCTACATTGAGCAAGGCATGGATCCACTCAAAGCCGCACTCAAAGGAAGTAAAGAAGTCGGATTTACGATTATTTCCATTTCCCTTTCTTTGGTAGCCGTATTTATCCCTCTCTTCTTTTTGCCGGGCCCCATTGGCCTCCTGTTTAGAGAATTTGCGGTGGTGGTATCGCTATCGATCCTAGTATCCGCAGTGGTATCGCTCACCATAGTCCCGATGCTGTGCAGTCGCTTTCTGCCAAAACCAGGACAGCATGCGAAAGAATATGCCATCAATAAACAGTTTGACCGCTTTTTTGATTGGATGCTCAAGACCTATATCCATTATTTAGACTTGGCATTACGTCATCGTAAAAAAGTATTGTGGGGCGCTCTATCTACTTTTGTAATTACTGTTGTTCTGTTTATGAGTAGTCCTACCGGATTTTTCCCAGAGGAAGATATTGGACAAATTACGGTAACCACTGAAGCATCTGAGGACATCTCTTTCAAGGCGATGCTCATCCTACAAGATCAAGCAGCGGCCATAGTCAATAACGATCCCAATGTAGAGAGCTCGATTTCGATTATTGGTGGAGGCAATAGCTCAGGAAGTAACACTGGACGTATCTTTATCGTTTTAAAGCCCAAGGGTGATCGACCCAAGATGGCCAAAGTAATGGAGGAACTCAGAACCAAGTTCAGGGAAATTCCTGGGCTGCAGGTGTTCATGCGCCCCGTACAAAATTTACAACTCGGTGGCCGGGGCAGTAAAAGTCGCTATCAATTTACATTACAAAGCGTAGGCTTTGAAGGTGTGAATGAGTGGGCTGATAAGCTAATGCAGAAAATGCGGGCTGACCCCATCTTCCGCGACGTTAACAGCGACTCACAACTCAAAGGTCTCAATGTCAAAATTGATATTGACCGTGAGAAAGCGGCCAGCGCTGGCGTCGCAATTACTGATATTCGCTCCGCTCTGTATAACTCCTTTGGCCAAAAACAAGTCTCCACAATTTACACCCCTGTAAATACTTACTACGTCATCCTAGAAACCGCGGAAGAGGATCGTCAGTATGAGACCGATCTGAATAAGGTTTTTGTACGCGGACGCGCAACCGATAAACTCATACCGCTTTCTAGCATAGCCAGCTTTACCAGAACAGTTGGTCCTACCGCCGTCAATCACCAAGGGCAAATTCCTGCCGTGACTTTATCGTTCAATTTGGCCCCAGATGTATTCTTGGGTGACGCTACCAAAAAGATTGAGGCGTACACCAGTGAAATTAAGTTACCAACCTCAATTATTACGAGCTACGGTGGCGATGCCGCTGTCTTTAAGAGTAATCAGTCCGGACAATTGATCTTAATTTTTGCAGCCCTAGGTGTTATTTACATTCTGTTGGGGGTTCTGTATGAGAGTTACATTCATCCGCTAACGATCCTAGCTGGCCTGCCTTCTGCTGCGATTGGAGCAATCCTGTCACTGCGCATTTTTGGCTTTGAGCTGACCATCATTGCCTCGATTGGTATTTTGCTCTTAATTGGTATTGTAAAAAAGAATGCCATCTTAATGATTGACTTTGCCTTGGATGCGCAGCGGAATCAAGGCATGACTCCTGAGAAAGCGATTCGGGAAGCCTGTATTTTGCGCTTTCGGCCGATCATGATGACTACGTTTGCCGCCTTAATGGGCGTCCTCCCCATTGCCTTCGGAATTGGCGCTGGCGCAGAACTACGTCAACCTTTAGGGGTTAGTGTGGCTGGTGGCTTGATTCTTTCGCAATTTGTCACTCTGATCATTACTCCTGTGATTTACCTGTATTTAGATAAATACGCGGGTAAAGGCCCACTCGAAATCCCCCCATCCGCATTGGAAAGCGCCTAATGCGTCAAGTCATACTCGATACTGAGACCACTGGCCTTAATCCCGCTACGGGCGATCGTGTGATTGAGATTGGCTGCGTTGAGCTGGTTAACCGCAGACTGACGGAGCGGACCTTTCACCATTACATTAATCCAGAGCGCGACATCGATGCGGGCGCCTATGCCGTTCATGGCCTCTCGCGCGCCTTCTTATCAGATAAACCCGTCTTTGCGCAGATTGCCGAAGATCTGATTGAGTTTGTTGCCGATGCTGAGTTAATTATTCACAATGCACCGTTTGATTTGGGGTTTTTGGATAGTGAATTTGCCCTTCTCAAAAGAACCCCGTTTCGCGCCCATGCCAATAATGTGATTGACACACTCGTCAATGCGCGCCAGATGTTCCCGGGTAAACGCAACTCATTGGATGCCTTATGCGAACGGTTTTCCATTAGCAATACCCACCGCACATTGCACGGCGCCCTGTTGGATGCGCAACTCTTGGCCGAGGTCTATGTTGCAATGACGCGAGGTCAGGAAGACCTCACCATTGATTTAATTGACTACTCTGCTAACCTCGATGCATCGGGGCAAACCAAGCCGCTGCCGAGTAATTTGATGGTGCTAACTGCAAGCGCGGATGACTGCAAACTCCATGAACAAATCCTAGCGGAGATTGCGAAAGCAAGTAAAAAAGATCCGGTGTGGGAGCGCGCCCTCAACGCGGCGCAGTAAATCGGCATTTATTTAGCGACACTGAGATTAATTAAGGGGGATATATCCCCCTTTATTCCCTTCCAACGATTGTGATTAAAGTGCGGGACTAGCGCTCGATTGCAGCCGCAATCGCTTTACCCAGATCATCGGTCTTTGCAGTGCCGCCCACATCCGGTGTGAGTGGTGCATGACCAGGGCCTGCCGAGAGTACATCCTCAATCGCTGCGAAGATACGCTTGCCTGCTTCAGGGTAGCCCAGGTGATCCATCATCATGGAGGCGCTCCAAATTTGACCGATCGGGTTGGCAATCATCTTGCCAAAGATATCGGGTGCAGATCCATGGACAGGCTCAAACAGCGATGGAAATAATCCTTCGGGATTAATGCTGCCGGATGGCGCTACTGCAATGGTGCCGGTACATGCAGGACCTAAATCAGACAAAATATCGCCAAACAAATTACTGGCCACAACGACATCGAAGCGGTCTGGGTTCATCACAAACTGTGCTGTCAAGATATCAATGTGGTACTTATCGCTTTTGACATTCGGGTACTTTTTGGCCATTGCCTCAACCCGTTCGTCCCAATATGGCATCGTGATCGCAATGCCGTTCGACTTGGTTGCAGACGTCAGGTGTTTTTTATCGCGGCTCTGGGCTAAGTCATAGGCAAACTTCAGAATACGATCAACTCCGTGGCGAGTAAAAACGGATTCTTGCAAGACAAATTCCCGATCGGTATCAGGGAACATTTTTCCGCCCACGCTAGAGTACTCGCCTTCGGTATTTTCGCGTACGACAAAGAAATCAATGTCACCGGGCTTGCGATTAGCGAGCGGGCAAGGCACACCCGGTAGTAAGCGGACGGGGCGTAAATTGACGTACTGATCAAAGCCGCGGCGGAACTGAATCAAACTACCCCAGAGCGATACATGGTCTGGAAGTACATCTGGCATGCCAACGGCGCCAAAGAAAATCGCATCGTATTGCATTAAGGTATCAAACCAATCGTCCGGCATCATCTTGCCGTGCTTGAGGTAGTAATCGCAACTTGCAAAGTCGAAGTGATCAAACTGCATCGGAATACCCAATTTTCTGCTGACTGCCTCCAAGGCGCGCACGCCCTCGGGCATCACTTCTTTGCCGATGCCATCTCCTGGAATGATGGCAATTTTGGGATTCTGAACTATTTTCTGTGCTTTCATGGCGGGCTTTGTGAGGGGGAGTTAGACGGAGTGCAGGGCAGCACATGGATTGGGGTTATTTTACAAGCCTTGCTGTGGAGGAATAGGCTACTGCCACTAACTGATGGCTCGCCGAATCGCATCCCGCCCCGGCTTACCCTCGGCAATGGAGTCTGAGTCGGCATTCGGGGTGTTTTCAATCGTTTCGAGCACAGCCTCCTGCATGCGGATATTGTCCTTCGGGCAGATCGGCGCGCCGTAACTGGCCCAGCGCTTCAGTAAGGTCACCTCATAACCGCACTGCCCGCACTTAGCCTTATTGCGACTAGCATTGCTTGGTCGTGGGGGCGGGAAGGCAATCGCCTGATGGGGGTATGGCCCCAACTCCTGACCAATCATCATCAACCGTACTACCAAGGCCTCACTGGCGTGGGCCATGCGTGCAGGGCCCTCTAAGCCCAATGCCTGGGCTATCCCCTTGAAATCCTCGCCGTGGCCACTAAAACAGTCGTCCACCGCATGGCAGAGCTCATGAACCAAGGTGTCTAGCAACTGAACCGGCTCATCCAACTTGGGGGAAATAAAAATCTCATTCACGCCGTCGCCTGAGCGCTCGCGAGGCCAGCACTGACCCAAGGTCGTACGCGGACTGCTAGAAGCCGGAAAACCGCAGGACACACGAACCGGCGGAATCGCATACCCCGCCTTTGAAAATATTGGCTCAAGGCGTCGAACCGCCTCTTGTAACCAGGCTTCGCGGTTGATGTTGTGGGGAATGGTCATAAAAGTGAAAAAAAGGGGGGTGAACTGAGCTGAATTGCGATCATACGCCAGCGCCATTAGAATATACGCATGAAAGATCTTGAAAGCCTCAGCGCATCCGATGCCGCCCTCGCCCTTGCCCAAGGAAAGATAAAGGCGGAG
>CANHMJ010000114.1 GCA_947461805.1 Burkholderiaceae bacterium | reverse complement strand
TAAAAACACTCACCTCCCGCAACCACTTCCGGGTAGGCTATTTGGGGGTGTTGAGCGTTGGATGGCAGCAGGGATTGGAGATGGTTTGTCACCCTTGCTTCCTTCTTTTCCCCCAGCCGTTTTGGCATTGGCCGACGGCACTCTATTCGTAGGCTATAGCATTGGCGCTCCTAGCGAAACCGCTGGTGAAGTTGTTTTCAATACCGCCTTAACGGGTTATCAGGAAATCATCACCGACCCAAGCTATTGCCGTCAAATTGTGACGTTGACCTATCCGCACATTGGCAATGTAGGCATCAATGCCCAAGACGCTGAATCATCGCAAATTCATGCGGCCGGTTTAGTGATTAAAGACCTCTCGCGCCGAGTATCGAACTTTCGCTCAGAGCAAAGCCTCGAGTCGTATTTACAAAAAGCAGGTATACCTGGTATCGCCGGAATTGATACGCGCAAGCTGACCCGTTTACTGCGCGATAAAGGCGCTCAGTCGGGCGCGATTGTGGCCGGAAAGATGGGGGATGATCCATCCGCTCTAGGTAGCAGGGCTTTAGCGCTCGCACAGGCATTTCCAGGCATGAGCGGCTTAGATCTCGCGCAGGTCGTTAGCACTAAAACGACGTACCCTTGGCGCGAAGCTGAGTGGGAGTTGCACGGCCCCGATGGCAAACCCGCTTACCGTAGTCTTGACACCAACAAACCCAGCAAGAAAGTGGTGGCCTACGATTTTGGCGTGAAGCGCAATATTTTGCGCATGCTCACCGAGCGCGGTTGCGAGTTAACTGTTGTGCCTGCAAAAACAACGGCAGCGGAAGTCCTGGCCATGAAACCCGATGGCGTGTTTTTCTCCAATGGACCTGGTGATCCTGGTCCTTGTGATTACGCTATTAGCGCCGCAAAAGAAATCATCGAGAAGGGTGTTCCCACTTTCGGCATTTGTCTAGGCCATCAAATTATGGGCTTGGCTGCTGGTGCGAAGACCTTGAAAATGAAATTCGGTCATCACGGCGCCAACCACCCGGTAAAGGATTTGGATAGCGGGCGGGTTGCGATTACGTCTCAGAACCATGGATTCGCAGTCGATGCCAAAACATTACCCAGTAACGTGCGCGTGACCCACGTTTCTCTTTTCGATGGCTCATTGCAGGGCTTAGCGTGGACAGACAAGCCGGCGTTTTGCTTTCAGGGGCATCCCGAGGCATCCCCTGGACCCCACGATATCGCCTACTTATTCGACCACTTTATGGACTTAATGCATGCCGCTCCAACCAGTAAACAAGGAGGCAAATAATGCCTAAGCGGAGCGACATTAAAAGCATCCTGATTATTGGCGCAGGACCGATTGTTATTGGTCAGGCTTGCGAATTTGATTACTCGGGCGCGCAAGCATGTAAAGCGCTGCGCGATGAGGGCTACAAGGTCATTTTGGTCAATAGCAATCCTGCAACCATCATGACCGATCCCGAGATGGCTGATGTCACCTACATTGAGCCGATTACATGGGAAGTGGTCGAGCGCATTATTGCAACAGAAAAGCCCGATGCCATATTGCCGACCATGGGCGGTCAAACCGCGCTCAATTGCGCCTTGGATTTGCACCGTAATGGCATTTTAGAAAAGTACGGTTGCGAATTAATTGGCGCATCACCAGAGGCGATTGATAAAGCAGAAGACCGTCAAAAGTTTAAAGATGCGATGACCAAGATTGGTCTAGGCTCTGCTAAATCCGGTATTGCGCATTCGATGGATGAAGCCGTCGCCGTGCAACAGCGCATTCAGAAAGAAACCGGCAGCGCTGGCTTCCCCGTAGTGATTCGTCCTTCCTTTACGATGGGCGGCTCGGGTGGCGGCATTGCCTACAACCGCGAAGAGTTCGAAGAAATCTGCAAGCGCGGTTTAGAGCTTTCACCAACGGGTGAGCTCTTGATCGAAGAATCACTGCTTGGCTGGAAAGAGTTTGAGATGGAAGTGGTGCGGGACCGCGCCGACAATTGCATCATCGTTTGCTCGATTGAGAATTTAGATCCGATGGGCATTCATACGGGCGACTCGATTACGGTTGCGCCGGCTCAAACTCTGACGGACAAAGAGTATCAGTTGATGCGCAATGCATCGATTGCGGTGTTGCGTGAAATTGGCGTGGATACCGGCGGATCAAACGTGCAGTTCTCGATTAATCCAGTCGATGGCCGCATGATCGTGATTGAGATGAACCCCCGAGTGTCAAGGTCGTCTGCCTTAGCATCCAAGGCCACCGGGTTTCCGATTGCGAAGGTCGCAGCAAAATTAGCGGTAGGCTACACCTTAGATGAGTTGCACAACGACATTACCGGTGGCGCCACACCAGCTTCATTTGAGCCGTCGATTGATTATGTTGTAACGAAGATTCCCCGGTTCGCATTTGAGAAGTTTCCACAAGCGGATTCGCGCTTGACCACGCAAATGAAATCCGTTGGTGAGGTGATGGCCATTGGGCGCACCTTCCAAGAGTCTTTTCAGAAAGCCTTGCGCGGCCTTGAGGTCGGCGTTGATGGCCTAGACGAGCGCTCAACCGATTTAGAAGACATTATTCAAGAAATTGGTGAACCAGGACCCGATCGTATTTGGTATTTGGCAGATGCATTCCGTATGGGTATGGGCCTTGATGAAATCTACGAAGAAACCAAAGTAGACCCTTGGTTCTTAGAGCAGATCGAAGAATTAATTACCATTGAAAATACATTAAAGCAGCATACGATTGACGGCTTGTCTGCAGCAGAGTGGCGCTTTCTAAAGCAAAAAGGATTTTCGGATCGCCGCTTAGCCAAGCTACTCAAGTCGGATGCCGCCTCGGTTCGAGCTGCTCGCCACCGCCTTAACGTATTTCCGGTTTACAAGCGGGTTGACACTTGCGCTGCCGAGTTTTCGACCAATACAGCGTACATGTATTCAACCTACGAAGCAGAGCATGGTGAGTGCGAATCGCAGCCTAGCAATCGTGACAAGATCATGGTGCTCGGCGGCGGACCCAACCGCATCGGTCAAGGTATTGAATTTGATTACTGCTGCGTGCATGCTGCTCTTGCCATGCGCGAAGACGGTTACGAAACTATCATGGTCAACTGCAATCCCGAGACCGTATCGACCGACTACGACACATCGGATCGCCTGTACTTTGAGCCCTTGACCTTAGAGGACGTGCTGGAGATTGTTGCCAAAGAAAAACCCAAGGGCGTAATCGTGCAGTATGGCGGCCAAACACCACTCAAACTGGCTTTGGATTTAGAGGCCAATGGTGTTCCTATCATCGGCACATCCCCCGATATGATTGATGCCGCAGAAGACCGTGAGCGCTTCCAAAAACTATTGCATACCTTGAATTTGCTTCAGCCGCCGAACCGCACAGCGCGCGCTGAAGATGAGGCTCTGCGACTGGCCGAGGAAATTGGCTATCCCTTAGTCGTTCGCCCATCCTATGTACTGGGTGGCAGGGCAATGGAAATCGTGCACGATGGCCGTGATTTAGAGCGCTACATGCGCGAAGCCGTGAAGGTATCGCATGACTCACCGGTCTTGTTGGATCGTTTCTTAAATGACGCAATTGAATGCGATGTGGATTGCATTAGCGATGGTGAGGCTGTTTTTATTGGCGGCGTGATGGAGCACATTGAGCAGGCCGGCGTACATTCGGGTGACTCAGCGTGCTCATTGCCGCCATATTCCTTATCCGAATCCACTGTCGACGAAATCAAGCTCCAAACCGCAGCGATGGCCCGAGGGCTTAATGTTGTTGGTTTGATGAATGTGCAGTTTGCAATTCAGAATGTCGATGGCAATGACGTGATTTATGTTTTGGAAGTGAACCCCCGTGCGTCGCGGACCGTGCCGTTTGTATCGAAGGCGACCGGTTTGCAATTGGCGAAGATTGCAGCTCGATGCATGGTGGGCCAGACTTTAGCCAAACAAGGTATTACACGCGAAGTCATTCCGCCGTACTTCTCAGTTAAGGAAGCGGTCTTTCCATTTAATAAATTCCCTGGCATTGATCCCATCCTGGGGCCTGAGATGCGATCCACTGGCGAGGTAATGGGGGTTGGCAAAACCTTCGGTGAGGCTTTGTTTAAGTCGCAACTGGGCGCTAGCATCAAGCTTCCCAAAACCGGCACGGTGGTATTGACCGTGAAAGACAGTGATAAAGGTAAGGCCGTTGCAGTAGCCCAGCTCTTGCATGAACTCGGTTTTCCCATGGTGGCAACCAAAGGCACTGCCGCAGCCATTGCGGCTGCAGGTTTACCTGTGCGCGTTGTCAATAAGGTGAAAGACGGTAGGCCCCACATCGTTGACCTGATTAAAAACCGGGAAATTTCACTGGTTTTTACGACCGTGGATGAGACTCGCACTGCGATTGCTGATTCACGTTCGATTCGAACCAGTGCCCAGGCGAACAACGTCACTTACTACACCACGATCAGCGCAGCACGGGCTGTGATGGATGGTCTGATGGCGTCAAAAAGCGGTGCCAAAGATTCACTCGAAGTCTATTCGCTGCAAAATTTGCACCGCAGCCTCGAATAGTCCCTGTAAATACCGTCAACCTGGCTTACACTACTTCTTTATTTTGTATATAAGCTAGGTTGCGGTATGAACACCATTCCCATTACCAAAGTTGGCGCTGAACTGCTTAAGGCTGAACTGCATCGCCTGAAGCACGTCGAGCGTCCAGCCGTTATCAATGC
>CANHMJ010000113.1 GCA_947461805.1 Burkholderiaceae bacterium | reverse complement strand
GCTAGTGAGCACGTAAAAAAGTATGCGGGCGCGGCAGTGATGCCACCGATTAAAGTCATTGCCCCGGGCAGAACCTACCGGGTCGATAGCGATGCCACTCATTCACCCATGTTCCATCAGGTAGAAGGGTTGTGGATTGCTGAAAAAGTATCCTTTGCAGACCTCAAGGGTGTGTATACCGATTTCTTGCGAACCTTCTTTGAGACCGACGCCTTGCAAGTCCGCTTTCGTCCATCCTATTTCCCATTTACCGAGCCTTCAGCCGAGATTGATATGGCGTTTGCGAGCGGAAAATTAGCCGGACGTTGGCTGGAGATTTCAGGGGCAGGGCAAGTGCATCCCAATGTTTTACGTAATATGGGCATTGATCCAGAGCGTTATACCGGATTTGCTTTCGGATCGGGCCTCGAGCGCATGACCATGCTGCGCTATGGCGTTGATGATTTGCGCCTGTTCTTTGAAAACGACTTGCGCTTCTTAGCGCAGTTTCCCGCTTAATACTTTCATACTGAAATTGATCTAGTCCATGCAATTTTCTGAATCCTGGCTCCGTCAGTACGTCAACCCAGCACTGGACAGTAAGGCGCTTGGCCATGCGATGACGATGGCTGGTCTGGAGGTCGAAGAGCAATATTCGGTTGCGCCCCCATTTTCACAGGTCGTTGTTGCAGAAATTCTGTCGGCAGAGCAGCATCCCGATGCAGATCGTTTGCGGGTATGTAAAGTCAATGCAGGCACTGGTAGCGAATTGCAAATTGTGTGTGGCGCTCCGAATGCGCGTGTGGGCATCAAGATTCCATGCGCCTTAGTGGGCGCACTGCTTCCGCCCGCCGAAGAGGGTGGTAAGCCATTCCAAATTAAGGTAGGCAAGTTACGCGGTGTTGAAAGCCAGGGCATGCTTTGCTCAGGACGTGAGCTCGGCCTCGGAGATGATCATGAGGGCATTCTTGAGTTGCCACTCGATGCGCCAGTCGGAGCTAATATTCGTGATTACCTCGAGCTGGATGATCAAATTTACGTTATTAAGCTGACGCCCAATAAAGCCGATTGTTTATCGCTTTCGGGGCTGGCGCGTGAAGTCGCGGCGATTACAGGCGCGCCATTATGCGGACCAATATGGACCGCACCGATTGCTACGATTACCGATATCGTAAAGGTGCAGATTGATGCCCCGGATTTGTGTGGGCGTTTTGCCGGCCGCGTGATTCGCGGCGTTAATCCAAAAGCCAAAACACCCGATTGGATCATCCAACGTTTATGCCATGCGGGTCAACGGAGCATTTCTCCTTTAGTAGACCTATCCAACTACGTGATGCTGGAAATGGGTCAACCAACCCATGTTTTCGACCTCGATCAGTTGCAGGGTGATTTGCAGGTGCGCTGGGCAAAACCGGGTGAACAGATTGCGCTGTTAAACGAGCAAGTTCTTAATCCGATTGTGCAGGGTGAGTTATCCAACCAGTTGGCTCACGGTGTTGGTGTTGTTGCCGATAGTACGGGGCCAGTTAGTCTGGCTGGCATTATGGGTGGCAATGCCAGTGCGGTTAGCGATGACACGGTCAATATTTATGTTGAGGCGGCATTTTGGTGGCCCGCTGCGATTCAAGGTCGCGCGCGGCGATTCAACTTCACAACGGATGCGGGACACCGATTTGAGCGCGGCGTTGATCCTGCTGCTACCGTAACGCAGCTCGAGTATTTGTCGTCCCTCATTTTGGATGTATGCGGCGGTCAGGCTGGCCCTATTCAGGATCAGATTACGCAATTACCAGAGCGTAAGCCAGTTCGCTTGCGTCTTCAGCGCGCAGTCGATGTGATTGGCATTCCTTTGTCGACTGCGATTGTGAGCGATGTATTTACGCGACTCGGCTTTGCATTCACCGTCAATGATGGCGCTGATGCTGCTAAGGCTACATTTGTCGTGACTCCACCAAGCTACCGTTTCGATATTGAGATTGAAGAGGATTTAATCGAAGAAGTGGCCCGCCTTTACGGCTTCGAAAACATTCCAGACCATCCGCCGACGGCCACATTGAAAATGAGCGCTCCGCCGGAGGCGCGTCGTAGCGTGCACCGCTTGCGCCACGCGTTGGCACAGGCAGGCTATCAAGAGGCAGTCAACTTTGGATTTACTGATCGCGAGAGTGAGTTGCGTTTGTCAATGCATCAGGGCGATGAAAGTCAAATAATTCGAGTGCGCAACCCCATTGCCAATCAGTATGCTGTGATGCGGAGTACCCTATGGGGCGGTTTATTGGGCAATCTTCGGGCAAACCTCAACCGCGGCAGTGGCCGCATTAGACTCTTTGAGATTGGCCGCGTATTTATGCGCAATAGCGCGCAAGCGGATGCCCCAGGCATGGTTGCGGGTTACGATCAGCCCCGTCGCGTCGGTGGCTTAGCGTATGGATCAGCACTGCCCGAACAGTGGGCTAGCAAAAGCAGGGCGGTTGATTTTTTTGATGTGAAAGGCGACCTGGAAAGTGCATTTGCACCCCTGCAATTTGTTACTGCAGCCGCTGCACACCCAGCGCTCCATCCAGGCCGATCGGCACACATTGCATTTAAAGTTGGTAACACGACTATTCCAGTAGGCTGGATTGGCGAATTGCATCCAGGCTTGCAACAGGCCTATGAATTACCTCAAGCACCAGTTTTGTTTGAGTGCGACTGGGACGCGCTTGCTGAGATTGGTTTACCAGCGCCAATGGAGATTAGTAAATTTCCTGCGGTGCAGCGCGATCTTGCAGTTGTCGTAAAAGAATCGGTTGCAGCGCAAACCCTACTCGATGCGATGGGCGCTGCTGGACAGACTTTAGTACGTCAAATCGATGTCTTTGATGCATTTCGGCCCACAAGTGGCAGTAGCAGTATGGCTGCGGATGAGAAAAGCCTCGCGTTTCGTATTACATTACAAAATCCAGCAGAAACATTGCAGGATGCGCAAATCGATGCTGCAATTGCAGCATTGCTTAGTGCACTGGAAAAGCGCTGCAATGCTCGGCTACGCTAAAAAATATTGCTACACTGAAATCAAACATTGTCATAATAGTTAAGCCATTTGAAATAGATAAGAGCCTCTCATGAATGTAAGCAATCAGACTGTTACGAAAAACGAACTATCGGAAGCATTATTTGATCAGGTGGGTTTGAATAAGCGAGAAGCAAAGGACATGATCGACGCTTTCTTTGACCGTATCGGGGAATCGCTTGAAGTCGGTACTGAGGTTAAGATTTCTGGCTTTGGCAACTTTCAGTTGCGGAACAAGTCGGCGCGACCTGGGCGTAATCCCAAAACAGGCGAAATGATTCCGATTGCGGCGCGCCGTGTGGTTACCTTCCACGCCAGTCAAAAACTCAAAGATGCGGTCGAGTCCCATGCTCGAGAAAACAGAACTTGATTCTGGGTTGGCGCTGCTGGTCTCTCAGCTGCCACCAATACCATCCAAGCGCTACTTCACAATTGGCGAAGTAGCCGAGCTCTGCGGTGTTCGATCTCATGTTCTGCGGTATTGGGAGCAAGAGTTTGCTCAGCTCCGCCCGCAAAAACGCCGCGGTAATCGCCGCTATTATCAGCACCACGAGCTTGTTCTCATTCGTAAGATTCGAGCACTTCTCTATGAAGAGGGCTTTACCATCAGCGGCGCCCGTAATCGTCTTGATGAGGTACGTGGCGAACTCAAGCTGCGGGATGAGCTAGAGTCGATCTTGAACATGCTATCCAGTAAATAACCAAACCAGAAAGAACGCAATGCACCCATTTCATTTGGCTTTTCCGGTCGACAACTTAGAGTCTGCCCGTCATTTTTATGGTGGTCTTTTGGGCTGCCCCGAGGGTCGCAGCTCCGATGAGTGGATCGATTTCAATTTATTCGGCCATCAAATCGTTGCCCATTTGGCACATGGCGAGGCAATCAATGACGTCCATTCCGATGTGGATGGAAAAAAAGTCCCGGTTCGGCATTTCGGAATCGTGCTGTCTATGCCGGAGTGGGAGGCAATGGCTGATAAGCTCAAAAAGGCTGGTGTTCAGTTTGTGATTGAGCCCTATATTCGGTTTAAGGGTGAGGTCGGTGAGCAAGGAACCATGTTCTTCTTAGACCCATCGGGTAACGCCATCGAATTCAAGGCAATGGCTCAGCCAGATCGCCTGTTTGCTAAATAAGCAACTGCTACAATTTTAGTTTCCGTCGGGGCGTAGCGCAGCCTGGTAGCGTACATGCATGGGGTGCATGTGGTCGGAGGTTCAAATCCTCTCGCCCCGACCATCGAACTTCTTCATTCGCCTTTTTGCGAGCACATTCATGAGCCTCTCCCAAACCCAGCCCACATCGTATTTTGGGCTCACCATTCCATTCCTCGACTTTATTGGCGTGGTTCCAGACTTTGCTGAGAACGGCAAGTCGCGCATTTGCTTAGACCTGCGACCAGAGCATCTCAATAGCTTTCAGGTGGGTCACGGGGGTCTTTCCATGACCTTGCTTGACTTTGCCATGGCTGCGGCCGCTCGGAGCGTTCATCCCGACGCTAAAGGCATGGTGACGATCGACATGACCGTCAGCTTTATGCGACCATCCACTGGTAAGCTAACCATTGAGGGCAAACTCCTCAAGGCAGGCAAAAACATTAATTACTGTGAAGGTGAGGTGATTAATGAATCTGGGGTGGTTACCGCTAAGGCTTTAGGCAGCTTTATGATGCGCCGATAAGAATTT
>CANHMJ010000112.1 GCA_947461805.1 Burkholderiaceae bacterium | reverse complement strand
GCGGTCGGTAAATTTTTACCAAACTGTTTTTCAATTTGGATTTCAATTGGCATGCCATGGCAGTCCCAGCCAGGAACGTAAGCAGCATCAAAGCCCATCAGCCAACGGGATTTAACAATCATGTCTTTGAGAATCTTATTGACTGCATGACCAATGTGAATATCGCCATTGGCATAAGGGGGACCATCGTGCAAGATGAATTTGGGTTGCCCTGCATGCGCCGCCCGAATGGCTTCGTAGAGTTTATTTTTTTGCCACTGGGCTACCCATTGCGGCTCGCGCTTGGGTAAATCGCCCCGCATCGGAAAAGCAGTTTCCAGAAGGTTGACGGGATAAGAATTGGATTTATCAGACATAGACTTTTTTCTGGAAATAATCACGCGCACATTGCGCATCGTTTTGAATAGCAGACTGCAGCGAGTCGAGGTCAGGGTATTTTGCCTCGTCCCGTATTTTTTCTAAGAGTTCAACACTAATAATGCGGCCATAGACTTGGGCATTGAAATCAAATAAATGAACCTCAAGTAAAACACGCCCCGCATCTTCCACCGTTGGTCTAACCCCTAGGCTGGCAACCCCCGGTAAGGGCGTGTCACCAAGGCCATGAACGAGGACGGTAAAAATACCGGTCATCGCAGGCTTTCGCTCGTGCAGGTGACTTGCTATAGCCAGATTCAAGGTGGGAAAGCCCAGTGTTCTGCCAAGTTGACGGCCATAAATCACGTGACCGGAAATCAGATATGGCCTACCTAGTAGTAGCGCTGCCTTGGGCATATCACCCTCTGCCAATGCATTACGCAGTGCTGAACTGGAGATACGCTCTTGATTCTCTAGTACGGTATTGATGTTGGAGACTTCAAAACCAAACGCTTCGCCAGCGCGTTTCAAGCTAGCAAAGTCCCCTGCGCGTTTTGCGCCGTAACAGAAATCATCGCCAATCAAAATCCATTTGGTGTTGAGGCGCTGCAGCAGAATTTCAGCAACAAATTGCTCGGGGGTCAATTTGGCATAGGCGGCATTAAAGCGCTCGATCACCACGCGGTCAATGCCAATGTCGGCAAAGGCAGTTAACTTATCGCGCAAATTCAAGATGCGTGGCGGCGCTTCGGTGGGAGTAAAAAATTCTTTGGGGTGTGGTTCAAACGTCATCACACAAGAGGCAAGGTCCCTGGCACGTGCGCCCGCAGTGAGTGCCTGGAGCAAGGCGTGATGGCCCCGATGCACGCCATCGAAATTGCCGATGGTAAGGGCACAAGGGGGTGCAGCGCGAAGTTGGGCGGAGCCTCGGAATACGTTCACTAGTCGCTTTCAGGGTAGCCTTGAATTATATTGTGGGCATGCACTCCATCGTTACCTTAATCTCCGGACGCGGATCGAATTTCGAAGCCATCGTCAAAACAGCCCAAAAAGAGAATTGGGCAGTCCGATTTAGTGGGGTAATAGCAAATCGCCCTGAGGCCAAGGGCCTTGATTTTGCTCGCTCTGAGGGTATTCCTGCGCTGGCCCTGGATCACACAATCTACCCAGACCGGGCTGCATTTGATCGGGCACTAATGGAGCAAATAGACCTGCTCAAGCCGGATTTAGTGGTTTTGGCTGGCTTTATGCGCATCCTAACGCCCGAGTTCATTCGGCATTACGCCGGAAAGTTGATCAATATTCACCCGTCCCTGCTGCCCAGTTTCCCTGGTTTACATACCCATGAACGGGCTTTGGAGGCAGGAGTAAGGACGCATGGCGCCAGCGTGCACTTTGTCAGCGAGGGCGTGGATGAGGGCCCCATCATCTGCCAAGCCACTGTTCCTGTGCTTCCGGGTGATTCTGCAGCGCAATTGGCTGCACGGGTTTTACAAATGGAGCATCAAATCTACCCGCGGGCCGTAAAATGGTTCCTTGACGATCGATTGCGAATAGAAGGAAATCAAGTGAAGGTGCAGCCCCCCGAGTCGCAATGGTTTGTATATGAATAAGGCAAGGCCCGAGCGCGGCGCAAAGCAGTCTCGTAGCCGAGCTTCCGATCGTTCACCCGCATCTGGCGCTCGTACCCAAAGTCGCCCACAACGACGAGGCCCTGAAGTTGCGGCCGTTAGCGGGCAGAAGAATTTCTCCCACGCCAAGGCTTTGCCGCAGCATGCTGCCCATTTGGAGCGCCTGCTTCCAGAGTTATTGAGTTTTGACCAGCCCTCCGATCGCGTGGTCAGTCGCTACTTTCGTGCAGAGCCCCAACTCGGTAACCGCGATCGTGCCTTAATTGCAGAGAGTGCATTTGCTATCCTGCGCCGTAAAAATGAGATGTCGCAATTTGCCTCGAGTGGGAGCGGAACCCAAGCGAGACGCCTTGCCCTGCTTGGCATGATGTCCGCATTGTCTGAGGGCGGCCTCGGCTCTGCCAATCGCCCAGAGAGCGCACTGGCTGATTTGGCCCACGTTATTCAGCCTACTGAATATGACTGGCTCAAACGCTACTCTGAGCTGGATCGCGATACCTTAGCGCCGATGGTGCGCAACAACTTGCCTGAATGGCTGTGGAATGCATTTGAGTCATCGCCGGGTGAAGCCCAGCGCCAAGAACTTGCGATTGCCTTGATGCGCCCAGCCTTGCTGGATTTGCGCGTAAATACCATTAAGGCCAATCGCGATACGCTACTCGAAGAAATGAATGCTTTGGGTGGTCGCTATCAAGCGGTGCCAACGCCGTTTTCACCCGACGGTATTCGGATTATGGGTAAGCCAGCGTTACAGAACTCAAGCTGGTTTAAAGGAGGCCTGTTTGAAGTGCAGGATGAAGGCAGCCAATTGCTTTGCCATTTACTGGGCCCTAAGCGCGGCGAGATGGTAGTGGATTTTTGTGCGGGTGCTGGTGGCAAGACCTTAGCCTTGGGTGCCTTAATGCGCTCTACTGGCCGCCTTTACGCTTTTGATACTTCGGAGCGTAGGCTCGCTAACTTGAAGCCACGTCAGGCTCGCAGCGGTCTTTCGAATGTGCATCCCGTGTGGATCGATAGTGAGAATGATTCAAAAGTGAAGCGCTTGGCCGGCAAAATTGATCGTGTTTTAGTGGATGCCCCTTGCAGTGGTATTGGCACTTTGCGCCGCAATCCCGATCTGAAGTGGCGTCAAACGCCTGCCGCGGTTGCCGAGCTCAATGCAAAGCAGGCCAGCATTTTGGCTTCAGCTAGTCGACTACTGAAACCCGGTGGCCGTTTGGTCTATGCCACGTGCAGCTTATTGCCCCAAGAAAATCAGGCCATTGCCCTGCAGTTCTTGGAAAAACACCCTGAGTTTGAGTTAATTCCTGCTGCTGAAGTACTTAAAGACCACTTTTTGGATGGGGTGCAGCCGATTGGGATAAGTCCAGATAACCCGTGGTGGCAGCTATGGCCCCATTTACATGGAACCGATGGTTTCTTCGGGGCAATTTTTAGGCGAAAAGCTTAAAATAGAGAGTTACTGATTCCGTTTAGGGGATGCTTTGAACTCCAGCTTTGACATAACTGCCTTGTACGATGGTTTGATTCAGTGGTTGGCTCACGGCTACCTGGATTGGGCTTGGTGGCAAATTGTGCTGTTTACCTTAGCGCTCACGCACATCACCATTGCTGGCGTTACCATTTTCCTGCACCGCTGCCAAGCGCACCGCGCACTCGATTTGCATCCGATTGCTTCGCATTTCTTCCGCTTTTGGCTCTGGCTGACCACTGGCATGGTCACCAAAGAGTGGGCAGCCGTTCACCGCAAGCACCACGCCAAATGCGAAACCATTGATGATCCCCATAGCCCTCAGGTCTTGGGAATTAATACTGTTTTATCGCGCGGCGCTGAGCTTTACAAGTCTGAAACAAAAAACCAAGAGACCTTGCAGAAGTTTGGGCACGGCACACCCGATGATTGGCTCGAGCGCAACGTCTACTCGAAATTCTCATGGCAAGGTGTTGCGCTCATGATGATCATCGACCTCTTCTTATTTGGCGCCATTGGGGCAACAGTATGGGCGGTACAGATGCTGTGGATACCGATCACTGCTGCCGGTGTGATTAATGGCATTGGCCACTTCTGGGGCTATCGCAACTTCAATAATGAAGACGCTTCTCGTAATATCGTACCGTGGGGTATTTTGATTGGCGGCGAAGAGTTACACAACAACCACCACACCTATGCAACCAGCGCGAAGCTATCAAATAAGTGGTACGAGTTTGATATCGGCTGGCTCTACATTCAAATGATGAGTGCAGTCGGTTTGGCTAAGGTAAAAAAAGTACCACCCAAGCCTGTGCTGTCAGAAGTACGCCCTGCAGATCAAGAGACCTTGCAGGCCATTATTGCGAATCGCTACGAAGTAATGGCGCGCTACAGCGCATCTTTAAAGAAGTTCTTCACCAGCGAAGTTCAGCACATGCAAGAGCTTGCCGCCCATTTGAATGACGCGCGCACCTGGCTTTGCAAGGATGAGGCCCAACTAACGACCGCCGAAAAGCATAAGTTGGAAGAGTTAATTCAGCAAAATGCGCAACTGCGTAAGATGATTGAAATGCGCCGTGATTTGCAGGCCCTGTGGAGTCGTTCCAACGCGACCGGCGAGCAACTCTTAAGTCAGCTTCGCACCTGGTGTCAGCAGGCCGAGGAGAGCGGTGTATCGAACTTACGGGACTTCTCGATTCGACTGCGTCGCTACAGCTAAGTTAGATTGCGCATAATGGTTGGCGCGCTACAAACGAACGAGGCAATAAAAAACCCGCATGCAGCGGGTTTTTTTATTGAG
>CANHMJ010000111.1 GCA_947461805.1 Burkholderiaceae bacterium | reverse complement strand
TGCCGCGCATACATGGATGCGCATCCAGAGCAAGTGCAGATTTGGCAAACGGATAACGACGCATTTGTATGTGATGTGGATACCCCGCAGGATATGAAAAAGTATCAACTCGCGTTTTAGATTGATTGGGCCTAGTAAGGCCAAGTACGCCTAGATGGCAGTTATTTAAAATGCTTTGGCATAGCGCACTATGAGACGATTGCTTTCCATAAAACCATTCATGGTGGTGATGTCGTTACCATATTGCACGGTAAACCGACCGATGCGCGTGTGGGCTACTCCACTGAGGAAATAGCGCTGGGTTACGAGGGTATTGTTACGCTCAACCCCGTTCCATGCGGTTTCACCGCCGGTGACGTAGACATACGTTGCGCCGACTGTATAGGTTTGATTGATCCGGTAAATCGGTCCCGCTTGGGCGGTATAGAGGGGCTTTTGCGTCAGCTGCAGATTTTGATTGGACAAACACGCTGCAGCGCAGGCACTATTGGCGCCAAACCAGGTGGTATCGACAGCAACGGCAGCATCCACATTTTTGCTGATGGGGCGCTGATAGCCCATTTGTAATGCTTGGGCATAGCGATTGCTGCCTAAGTTGAATGCTTTGGCATTGGAGTAGTCTCCGGTAGGTAAATAAAGATACCCTGCGACTCCAAAGTAGGTCCGGGTGGCTTGATTAGCGTAGGGCCAAATCGCCGTCACGATGCCGGAGTCCGTCATGCCCTTGCTACCCGGAAAGGCTGCAAGCGAGCCATCGGTAGAGAGGGTTCCTGTTCCGGTTTGCAGGTAAGTAACAGCCGGCAGTGAGCCAATCGTGTAAGTGTGCGTTAACCGTAAAAAAACCGCATTGCTTTCGAGTTTGGGATCCGCGCCGGTATTGACGCCGTTGCGGAATAGATCATTATTTTGGCTGTTTACGTACGATATGGTTACGGCAGTAATATTGGGTGGTGGGGCAACAATGTCGCCCGGCTGCAGGTCAATCGCCAAGGCAGGGCGATATAGCCCGCTCAGAGCAAATAGAAATAGAAGATAGCCTGGATTTTTCATGAGTAGCCATTCTACTGAATCCACCAGATCAGCCACCCCAAGACCAGCATTCAGCGATTTCGCTCGGATTTTCCGAAGAAGTCATCCTATTTTCGTAATTTCTATTACAGTAGGCTTTACTAGAAAATAAATAGGAGCCTTATGAACACACTTGACGCCATTCGCCAGCGCAGAGCAGTAAAGCACTTTGATGCTGCGCACCAGATAAGCCCTGCTGAAACCGATGCATTAATTGATCTGGCGATGCAAGCCCCATCCTCTTTTAATATTCAACACTGGCGTTTAGTCAATGTAAAAGACAAAGCATTGCGAGGGCAGTTGCGTGCAGCAGCGCACGATCAGGCGCAGGTTACCGATGGCTCACTCTTGTTTGTGGTCACGGTTGACATCAAGGCATGGGATAAAGATCCTGCGCGCTATTGGGTGAATGCCCCCAAAGCCGCACAAGATATCTTAGTGCCATGGATTAACCCCTTTTATTCAGGCAATGAGCAGTTGCAACGCGATGAAGCCATGCGCTCTGCCGGAATCTTGCTGCAAACCATGATGTTGGCGGCAAAAGCAATGGGATACGACTCATGCCCTATGGTTGGTTTTGACTTTAATAAGGTTGCCGAGTTAATTCATTTACCAAAAGACTATGCGGTGGCAGCAATGCTAGTGATTGGCAAAGGAACCCAGGCGGCATGGCCCAAGCCTGGATTTATTCCTAAATCAGAAATGGTGATCGACAATCATTTTTAATATGCTCAAAAGCGCATTGTTAACTGCCCTGCTGTTCTGTAGTGCATCCGCATTCGCGCTGGAGTTTTCCGATATTGCAACTGAGGGCCAGATTAAGTACCTAAAAGAGCGACCCGACCCCGGAGCGTACTCGTATGAATCGCGGGTAAAAATTACTGCAGCTAGTTTGGAAAGCGGTAGTGTGCAGATTGCAACATGCCATTACCAGCTTGATCCCATCCGTAAAGTAGTGATTGTGTTTAACCCCAACCGCATTCAAGCGATTGCAGTCAAGAGCATTGATAAGATGGCCTCAGCAGAAGTGAAAAACAATCAGGTTGTTTTGACTGACGTTGAGCGTGGCGCGTCGATTTGCATCGATCTTCAATCTAAAGCCTTGGATCAAGTGGGAGGCGGTCAATATCGCCTGAATGCTGGACCTCTGATGCGCCGTTACTTGGATGGCTACTTGCCAATGGCGGCAAAAATACGGGTGGATTGGCCTGCCAATATGCTGACGCTAGAAAAAACCACCCCCTCTGAGAAGGAGGGCATTCAGGTGGTGCAGGGGAATGATGGTGTGCAATTGGATATGATTTTTGCAGGCAAGATGACCGCGCAAATTGATTTGAAAAAGCCAGACTAGCCCACAACATCAATTCCTCTTTTTTGCGTTACTATTTTTATCTTCAACCCACTAACGAAAAGCAGTCAT
Organism: Burkholderiaceae bacterium; assembly: GCA_947461805.1. Classification (GTDB taxonomy): domain Bacteria; phylum Pseudomonadota; class Gammaproteobacteria; order Burkholderiales; family Burkholderiaceae; genus Polynucleobacter. The sequence goes on along the minus strand of CANHMJ010000111.1, from coordinate 2,272 downwards.
GCCACCTAACTTAATCAGCCTCTACATTGTTGCAGCCATGGTCGGCATCATGGTGTTCTTTACGATTGCAGTAGCGCCCACAGTGTTTAAGGTGCTTCCAGCCGAATGGTCTAGTAGGTATGTGCGGAGTTTCTTTCCAAAGTATTACGCTTTTTTATGCTTTGCGTGTATTGCCGCATCGCTATTGGCGAGCGATGCATTGATTAGTACCCTAACCTTTGCATGCGCCATTCTTTTTGCCATAGCGCAATTCATTCTCACGCCCGCCATCAATAAAGCCTCGGATAATAAAGACAAGAAGCGTTTTGGCCTCTTACATGGCCTGAGTGTGGTGATCAATTTATTGCAGCTAGGTATTTTTATCGCTATCTTGTGGCCATCAGTGCGTTAATCGATCGTCTGACAACCCCTCCCCACCTTCATCACCTTTGTACCTTTGTTGCTCTTGTTTTATTATTAATAAATTATGATGCTCCTTCGAAAATCAAGTGACCGCGGCTATGCTAATCACGGCTGGCTAAAAAGCTTTCATTCCTTTTCATTTGCGGGTTATCACGACCCTCAGTTCATGGGGTGGGGTAATTTACGCGTGATTAATGAGGATCGGATTGCTGCCGGGCGGGGGTTTGGTAAACACGGCCATCGCGATATGGAAATCATTAGTTACGTTCTGTCGGGTGAACTGGCGCACGAAGACAGTATTGGAAATGTGAAGGCAATTCCGCCGGGTGATGTGCAGCGCATGAGTGCAGGCACCGGCGTTGTTCACAGCGAGTTCAATCATGCCCAAAACCAAGAAACCCACTTTTTACAAATCTGGATTGAGCCTCTGAAGAAAGGGGTTGAGCCCGGGTATGAGCAAAAGACCATTTCACCTGCCACCAAGCGAGGCGCTTTACGCTTAATTGCATCGCATGATGGTGAGCACGATTCAGTTCACATCAATGCCGATGCAAAAATCCATGCGGGCTTGTTTGATGGCCCCGAAACCGCTAAGCTGCAGATAGATCCTGCACGCAAAGCATATGTTCATTTGGTCACAGGAGAGCTGATGGTGCAGGGTCAGCAACTACAAGCGGGAGATGCATTGATGGTTGAGGGTGAGGGCATGCTTGTATTCGAGCATGGCGTTAATGCCGAGGTATTGGTATTTGATTTGGCGCCGTAATGCGGGCCATGCGAAACATATTAATGTAATAACATTTTTTCAATGGACGACTTTAATTTTTATCGCTTTATTGCTTACCTGATTGGCTTTGCCATCGCGGCTCTGCTGCTGCTTAAGTTGTATTTGATGTATACCTTTCGAAAATTAGAAAAAGAAGAACGGCAACAACAAAAAGAGCAGCCAAAATAGGTTTCAGCTCTTGCTGCACTGCATCGACTTATATTCTATAAGTCATTGATTATTATGAATTTAAACAATATCCCTATAAATAAATTGACTTTTTTTGCTTATTTTGTAAATATATTGTGACATTCGTCTATGTAAATTTTTATTTACTTAGTCGGATGTGTTTATGGGTACCCATAAATAAATCCGACGTGCAGGATTGGCACGGGTATTGAAGTCGAGCAAGGAGATATCACTATGTCAGACGCAAACAAGGTTTGGCCTACTGGCCTTACCGAAGACGAGTCTCAGGAGTTGCATCGAAGCCTGATTCAAGGCACACAGTTTTTTGGCATGATTGCAGCATTTGCCCATTTACTGGCCTACATCTATTCACCTTGGCTGAAATAAGGAGATGACATGATCTACGGAAAAATGTGGTGCGTAGTAAAACCAACGGTTGGTCTTCCTCTTATCATCGGGGCAGTAGCTGTCGGTTCATTTGCCGTTCACACAATGATTTTGAACAATACAACTTGGGTCAAAGCATTTTTGAATGGTAATGCCAGCGTTCAAGCTGGTGCTCCAGCAGCCGCACCCGCGGCACCTGTGGCGAAAAAGTAGTGATTGGTCTGTGAAAAAGGGTCTGGCAGCATGTTGCACGACCCTTTTTTACAGCCATTTAAATTAAAGCAGGACACAGTGAGTTCTGCGCTATGAAACGCATTAGTCAAAAATTAATTGATACGTGGGTTCACTTTGGACCCCGATTCTTGCCGTTCGCCGATGTGGCGACCGATGATCTCCCACTCTCGCGCTTATTGCGCTTATCTTTATTCCAGGTCTCGGTTGGGATCATGTTGGTTTTGCTGGTCGGAACCCTCAACCGCGTGATGATTGTTGAGCTAAAAGTTCCAGCATCGCTTGTCGCCATCATGA
>CANHMJ010000110.1 GCA_947461805.1 Burkholderiaceae bacterium | reverse complement strand
GTACTTCCAAATCCACCCGTCCCACGACTGCTCTCCACAAACTCATCAACGATCTTTAACTCCACTTGTTGTATGGGCACGATCACAAGTTGTGCCAAGCGCTCCATCGGTTCTAGAGTAAAGGGTGTGCTGCTACGATTCCAAGTGCTCACCATGAGCTGTCCCTGGTAATCGGAATCAATCAAGCCAACGAGGTTTCCTAAAACAATTCCGTGTTTATGGCCGAGGCCAGAGCGGGGCAGGATCAGGGCAGCGTAGCGTGGGTCTTCCACGTAGATGGATAAGCCGGTGGGCACCAATACCGTTTGACCTGGAGCAATCTCGATTGCGGCATCGATGCAAGCGCGCAGGTCTAATCCTGCGCTACCTGGGGTCCCGTAGCTGGGCATCTGGCTACGCATGCGTTCATCGAGAATTTTGACTTGCAGTGTTTGCATGGTGTTTTTAGAGTTGGGTTGCGACAAATTGAATCAGTTGACGTGCTAACTGAAGTTTTGGGGCCTTCGCTAACTTTTTAGTACCCTGATCATGAATCAGGAGCAGTTGGTTTAGGTCGCTACCAAAGGTATCGGGACCAATGTTTCCCACAATCAGCGGTATGCCTTTGCGCTTACGTTTTTCAGCGGCATGCTCTTCGAGTTTGGTCGACTCGGCAGCAAAACCAACGCAGTAGGGGTGCGGCTTACCTTTTCCCTGGTTTGCAGTTTTCGCTAAGGTGAGCAAAATATCGGGATTAGGCGTGAACTCTAGGTTCGGCATGGATTTGCCACTTCTTTGGCGCTTGATTTTTTCTTTGGAGGGGTTGGCGATGGCCCAGTCTGCGACTGCAGCGACGCCAAAAAACAGATCGCAGTTCGATGATGCCATTACTGCCTCGTACATGTCTTTGGCAGAGACCACATCGATTCGCTGGATTTTCCCAGTGGCAAGAAGGGGTGTATTTAATTCACAGAGACCAGCTATCAGATGAACTTCGGCACCGGCCTCAAGGGCGGCTCTAGCAATCGCAAACCCCATTTTGCCGGAGCTGCGGTTGGTAATGCCACGAACCGGATCAATCGCTTCGAAGGTAGGTCCGGCGGTAATTAACACCCGCTTTCCTGCCAGTACTTTTTTCTGAAAGAAAGCAATCAACTGCTCGGTGATTTCAGCGGGCTCGAGCATTCTGCCCATGCCTACTTCGCCACAGGCTTGAGCACCACTCGCAGGACCGAGTAATTCAACCTGATCGCTACGTAAGCGCTCGGCACTGCGTGCGGTTGCAGGGTGTTGCCACATTTGTAAGTTCATGGCGGGTGCTAACAGCAAAGGGCAATCGCGCGCTAAGCATAAGGTGGTGAGGAGATCATCGGCGAGGCCGAGTGATAGTTTTGCCATCAAATCGGCGCTAGCGGGGGCAATCAGAATCGCATCGGCTGTGCGCGATAACTCGATGTGTGCCATGTTGTTGTGGATGCGGGCATCCCACTGATTGGTGTATACCGGATTGCCCGTAAGAGCCTGCATCGTGACTGGCGTAATGAACTGGGCTGCAGCATCGGTCATGACAACCTGAACGCTAGCCCCCTCTTGCATCAATAGGCGTGCTAGTTCAGCCGATTTATAGGCGGCTATTCCACCAGAAATGCCGAGAACAATTTTTTTATTGAGAAGTGACTGCATAGTCGAAGATTAAACGGGTTTAATGGGAATGGCTAGATTAGGCAGGGGTTGATGCTTTTTTTGGGCGGATTTCACCCCAAATAATCAGGATGGCGCCCAGAACAATCGCACTATCAGCGATGTTAAAAGCAGGCCAATGCCATTGCGCATAGTGCAGATCAATAAAGTCGACTACAGCGCCATAGACAAGGCGATCAATCACATTACCGACTGCGCCGCCCAAAATAAAGCTAATGGCTAAGGCAATCAGTATGTTGTTTTGGTGCCGGCGCAAATACCAAATCATAAAAATAGCTGCGGCCGTTCCCAGCAGAGTAAAAAACCAGCGTTGCCATCCGCCGCTATTGGCTAAGAAAGAAAATGCGGCGCCTGGGTTGTAAATTAAGAACCAGTTTAAAAAATCGGTCACTGGTACAGGTACAGCAAATTGCAGTGTTGTTTGTGCCCATAATTTGGTTGACTGGTCCAAAATGAGCACGAGGCAAGCCAAGCTAAGCCAGCCATAAAAACGGCGATTATTGTGGGGGTCGGCCTTGGCGCTCACAGCGATCTGATTTGATTAAGCAAACGTGCGTTGCTCACCGCTACCAAATAAATTTCGAATGCAGCGACCGCAGAGCTCGGCATGCGCAGGATCTGCTCCCACATCTGCGGTATGGTGCCAACAGCGACCGCATTTTTTATATTGACTAGCACGCACCAGAACCTCTAGCCCCGCGCTACTCAACTCAATATTAGCGCTGGACGTGATGGTAACAAAGCGTAGATCGTCTTCAAGTGAATGCAAAATGGCAAAGTCAACGTTATCGACTTTGATGGTGAGCTCCGCTTGTAAGGAAGAGCCGACATGGCCTGCTTCACGTTCAATTTCAATGGCCTTAGTCACCTCAGAGCGAATCTCCCGAATGCGATTCCATTTGGCGAGTAATTCTGTACCGTTGACGACATCTGGGAATATGCCGAACTCCTCCATAAAGATAGAACTCTTACTTTTGCTCTCAGATCCATGGGGAAACGATGCCCAGGCTTCTTCTGCGGTAAATGAGAGAAAAGGGGCAAGCCATTTCAGCAGATTGCGGGTAATGTGGAATAGGGCATTTTGCGCCGCGCGCCGCTCTTTCGAATTGGGTGCGCTGGTATAAAGGCGATCCTTGAGAATATCCAAATAAAAGCCACCCAAATCTTCAGAGCAGAAGGTTAACATGCGCGCCACTGCGGGCTGAAATTCATAGGCCTCGTAGTGCGTCTGAATCTCTCCTTGCAATTGCGCGGCTAGTGCAACCGCGTAGCAATCGATCTCAAGCCACTCTGCACTCGGCATGCTGTGCTGTACTGGATCAAAATCAGCTAAGTTCGCCAGCAAGAAGCGCAAGGTATTACGCATGCGGCGATAACTTTCAACTACCCGCTTCAAAATTTCATCGGAGATGGTCATCTCGCCTGAGTAGTCGGTAGAGGCCGCCCAAAGGCGAATGATTTCAGCACCTAACTTATCGGCCACCTGCTGCGGTGCGATGACGTTTCCAATCGACTTACTCATTTTCCGACCTTGGCCATCGACCGTGAAACCGTGGGTCAATAATGCCTTGTATGGTGGTTTACCGTCGAGCATGGCACCGGTGAGTAGCGATGAGTGAAACCAGCCGCGGTGTTGATCTGAGCCCTCTAAATACAAATCAGCCAAACGGCCATCGGCACTCTCGGCTTCGGGACGATAGAGCTCATCACGATGTGAGCCACGAATCACATGCCAATGGGTTGTTCCCGAATCAAACCAAACATCCAAGGTATCGCGGTTCTTTTCGTATTGGGATGCATCGTTACCCAGCAGCTCAGCCACATCGAGTTTTTGCCAGGCCTCAATGCCATCCTTTTCAACGCGCTTGGCAACTTCTTCCAAGAGTTCGGATGTGCGGGGATGCGGTTCACCCGTCTCTTTGTGAACAAAGAAGGCCATGGGTACACCCCATTGGCGCTGGCGCGACAAGGTCCAGTCAGGACGGTTAGCAATCATGCTGTGCAGGCGTTGCTTGCCCCAAGCGGGATAGAACTGCGTATTGTTGATACCTTCTAAGGCCGCTTCACGTAAGCTGGCTTTTCCATCGGCTGGTTTTTTATCCATGCTAGCGAACCACTGTGAAGTAGCGCGATAAATGATGGGTGTTTTATGGCGCCAGCAATGCATGTAGGAGTGGCTATACGATTTGTCTTTTAAAAGACTGCCTGCGCTGCGCAGCGCCTCCACAATCTTGGGGTTGGCTTTCCAGACAAATTCATTGGCAAAAAGAGGGAGCCATGATGCATAGACTCCATTACCCATTACTGGATTCAAAATATCCTTATCGACTAAGCCATTCGCTTTGCACGACTTAAAGTCTTCTTCGCCGTAGGCCGGTGAGCAGTGCACGAGGCCAGTACCCGTATCGAGTGTGACGTACTCTGCTGGATAGATCGGTGAGAGGCGACGGTAACCTGCATCGAGCGATGCGAGTGGATGCCAAAAAGAGATACCAGCTAATTTTTGACCGGAGCAGGTCGCAATGATCTTGCCTTCGAGGCCATACTCTTGAAGGCAAATTTCAACACGGTCTTTGGCCAGAATAAGCAGGGCTTGATCCGTCTCCACCAAGGCGTATTCCAGCTCGGGGTGAACATTGAGCGCCTGGTTGGCGGGGAGCGTCCACGGTGTGGTGGTCCAGATCACGACCATGCCTTTTTTCTCTGGCAAGCGAGAGATACCAAATGCCTTGGCTAAATTACTTCGCTGCGCATCATCAAAGGCAAATCCGACATCGACCGCAGGATCGGTTTTATCCTGGTACTCGACCTCAGCCTCGGCGAGCGCAGAGCCGCAGTCGAAACACCAGTTAACGGGTTTCAGGCCACGGAAGACATAACCCTTTTTCCAAATGGAACCCAGCGCACGAATTTCATCCGCCTCATTGCGGTAATTCATGGTGAGGTAAGGGTTGTTCCAGTCGCCCAGAACGCCCAAGCGCTCAAAGTCGATTTTCTGTTTCGCAATTTGCTCGCTAGCGTACTGGCGTGCTTTAGCCTGAACTTCGGCGGTCGGTAAATTTTTACCAAACTGTTTTTCAATTTGGATTTCAATTGGCATGCCATGGCAGCCCCAGCCAGGAACG
>CANHMJ010000109.1 GCA_947461805.1 Burkholderiaceae bacterium | reverse complement strand
TTTTTGTTTGATTGGATTTGTAATGAGCGCCTCTTTCTCTAAGCCAGTAAGCAAGGCTGTATTTCCTGTTGCTGGTCTAGGCACTCGCTTTTTGCCTGCGACTAAAGCAAGCCCAAAGGAAATGCTGAATGTGGTGGATAAGCCTTTAATTCAGTATGCGGTGGAAGAGGCAATTGCGGCAGGCATTACTGAAATGATTTTTGTAACCGGTCGTAGCAAGCGCGCAATCGAGGATCACTTTGATAAGGCCTATGAACTGGAAGCTGAACTTGAGGCAAAAAATAAACATGCCTTACTGGAAATTGTGCGCAGCATTAAGCCCAGTCACGTTGATTGTGTTTATGTGCGCCAGCCCGAAGCCTTAGGCTTGGGTCATGCAGTCCTCTGCGCTGAAAAGCTAGTCCGCGACGAACCCTTTGCCATTATTTTGGCTGACGACTTATTGGATGGCCAGCCGCCGGTATTACAGCAAATGCTGAAGGTGCATGAGGCACAGCAAGGCTCTGTGATTGCAGTTGAAAAAATTGATCCTGCCAAAAGCAGTTCTTACGGTATCGTGGACGGAGCAGAAGTTGCCAATGGCATTTACCAGCTCTCCAATATTATTGAAAAGCCACAGCCCAAAGATGCGCCATCGAATTTAGCTGTGGTTGGACGCTACGTTTTATCGTCCTCCATCTTTGCCCACATACGAAACCTCAAGCCCGGTGCTGGTGGTGAAATTCAGTTGACTGATGCAATTGCCACTCTCCTAAAGGAGGAGCCGGTGTTTGCTTACGAATATGACGGCGTGCGTTATGACTGCGGTAGCAAACTCGGTTACATGAAAGCCTCGGTTGAGTTTGGCTTGCGCCACTCCGAGCTGGGCTCTGAGTTCGCTGCCTACCTTAAAAGTAGGTCGTTAACGTAAGCGCTTATCGGCGCTTGAGATAAAAAATCAAGGTATCGCCTTCGCTTGCGGTGGCAATGAGTTCGTTCCCAGTCTGCTTCGCAAAGACCGGAAAATCATGAACAGCACCAGCATCGGTTGCCTTAACCATCAAAATCTGGCCTGACTCCATTTCCGCTAAGGCTTTTTTAGTGCGCAGAATGGGTAGCGGGCAATTCATGCCAATCGCATCGATTTCACGATTGACCTCGGGGATGATGACTTCACTCATGTCCTGCTCCTCTTTCTACAGCTTACTTGCCTGAATAACCCACTCTTTAACTCCTGCCAATGCGGCGCCTAAAGCGGCAGGATTGCTTCCTCCGGCCATTGCCATCTCTGGCTTGCCGCCGCCTTTGCCGCCCACTTGCTGCGCCACAAAATTAACCAGATCACCGGCTTTTACACGTGCCGTTGCATCTGCAGTCACGCCGGCAATCAAACTGACTTTATCGCCCTGTACTGAGCCGAGCACAATCGCCGCTGTTTTCAGTTTGCCCTTGAGGGCATCCATGGTCTCACGCAACACCTGCGCATCAGCGCCATCGATCCGAGCGGCTAGGACCATCAAACCACCCACATCCACTGCTTGTGCCGCTAACTCATCCCCTTGGCTGGCAGCTAACTTGGAATTGAGTTTTTCCAGCTCGCGCTCTGCTTGACGCAAACTCTCTTGCAACTGCGTTACGCGCTGGGTTAACTCATGGGGATTGCTTTTCAGAACCGCTGCAGTGGCATTGATCCGATCTTCTAATGCCTGCAAAAAATGGAGCGCATGGCGACCGGTTACTGCCTCAACACGCCTTATGCCGGCAGCGACACCGCTCTCCGACGTAATCTTTAGACTGCCAATATCACCTGTGCGCGATACATGGGTGCCGCCACACAATTCTTTCGATGTGCCGATCTCTAAGACGCGCACCGAGTCGCCGTACTTTTCGCCGAAGAGCATCATGGCGCCCGTTTTTTGCGCATCTTCTAAGGCCATCACCTGAGCAGAAGTCGCTTGATTGTGCAAAATCTCATCATTGACAATCGCCTCAATGCGACGAATCTGCTCTTGAGTCACGGGAGCGTTATGGGTAAAGTCAAATCGGGTTTTATTGGCATCCACCAATGAACCCTTTTGCTGCACATGATCGCCCAGCACTTCGCGCAAGGCTTTGTGCATGATGTGGGTAGCACTGTGGTTACGCATGGTGTCAAAACGCTGCTGCGTATCTACCGCTGCATCCAGGTGATCGCCAACGCTTAGCTTACCCTCAAGTAATTCACCTTGGTGACCAAAAACATCCGCCTGAATTTTAAATGTATCGGCAACCTCAAAGCGAGCTGCATCATTGCGTAACTCGCCTTGATCGCCGACTTGGCCACCGGACTCGGCATAGAAGGGGGTGTTATCCAAAACAACGACAGCAGCATCGCCTGCCTGAATCGACTGAACGGCAGCGCCATCAAGGTACAAGGCAAGTACAGTGGCTTTCTCATGGCGCAATCCATCGTAGCCATGAAACTGGGTCGGCGTGCCCTTGTATTCCAATCCTTGCGCTACTTTGAATTTACCTGCGGCACGCGCCTGATCACGCTGCTGTTGCATGGCCGCTTCAAAACCGGCTGCATCCACTACAACATCCCGTTCGCGGCACACATCCGCAGTTAAATCGAGCGGAAAGCCGAAGGTGTCATGCAACCGAAATGCAGTTTCGCCATCCAGCGTTTTGCTACCGTCAGCCAATGCACTTTCTAGAATTTCCATGCCGTTGGCAATCGTTTGGAAAAAGCGCTCCTCTTCTTGCTGAATTACCGCAGCCACTTTTTCTTGGGCAAGGCGCAACTCGGGGTAGGCATCGCCCATCTGCGCCACCAAGGCTGGAACCAGCTGGTAGAAAAATGGTTTGCGTGCACCCAATTTATAACCATGGCGGATCGCTCTACGCGCAATGCGGCGCAGCACGTAACCACGACCAGCATTACCTGGAATCACACCGTCCACAATCACAAAGCTACAGGCACGAATGTGATCTGCAATCACCTTTAAGGACGGACTAGTCGCATCGCAATTGCCACCCCCAGCATTGTCCACTGCTGTTTTGGCAGCGTGCAACAAGTGCACAAACAAATCAATCTCATAATTGGAATGCACATGCTGTAGAACTGCGGCAATCCGCTCGAGGCCCATACCAGTATCCACGCTGGGCTTAGGTAATGGGTGCATGATGCCGGCTTCATCGCGGTTGTACTGCATAAAAACGTTATTCCAAATCTCGATGTAGCGATCGCCATCCTCATCAGGACTGCCAGGAGGGCCGCCTGGTATTTCAGGGCCATGATCATAAAAAATCTCAGTGCATGGCCCGCAAGGTCCGGTATCGCCCATCATCCAAAAATTATCGGAAGCGTAGCGACCTCCCTTATTGTCACCAATCCGAATAATGCGGTCTGCTGGAACGCCAATCACCTTATTCCAAATTTCGTATGCTTCGTCATCATCGGCATATACCGTCACTAGCAACTTTTCTTTCGGTAACTTCAAAACCTCTGTGAGCAATTCCCATGCAAATGCAATGGCATCTTTTTTAAAGTAATCACCAAATGAAAAATTACCCAGCATTTCAAAAAAGGTGTGGTGCCTGGCGGTATAGCCCACGTTATCGAGGTCATTGTGTTTGCCGCCAGCACGGATGCACTTTTGGGCAGACGTAGCGCGCAGGTATGGGCGCTTATCAAACCCCAAAAAGACATCCTTAAACTGATTCATACCTGCATTGGTAAACAACAATGTCGGGTCATCCCCCGGAACAACGGCGCTCGAGGGCACCATTTGATGCCCTTTGGAGGCAAAAAAATCGAGGTAGGCTTGGCGAATTTCGGTAACTTTCATACCCTCAATTATGGCATTGACCGAATACTAGGGTAAACCCTTTATAACCCTGCGATTCTGTGCCTTACAATCGCACAACATCAAAATAATTAAAGTAGCTAGTCAATAGCTAAAAGGAGCGCTGTTTTGAAGATTCGCAACCAAAGAGACTTTGGTGCCGGCATCATGTTTATTGTTGTTGGTATCTTTTTTGCCGTTATCGCATCCCAATACCGTATGGGTACCGCTGCCAAGATGGGTCCAGGCTATTTCCCATTCTGGCTGGGTGTCTTAATGGCGGTGATCGGCCTGATTGTTTTACTCAGTTCGCTATCCAAAAAATCCATTGAAGAAAAAATGCCCAAGTGGGATTTTAAAATCATGTTGTGGATCACCGGTTCGGTGGTGCTCTATGGCCTTTTATTACCCACCATGGGATTCATTGTTGCGATTTTTGCACTGGTATTCGTCTCCGCCTCAGTCAGCCATGATTTTGGCTGGAAGGGCACTGCACTCAATGCGATCTTCCTGGTTGGGTTTACCTATTTGGCGTTTGTAAAAGGGCTGGGGCTTTCTTTCCCGCTTTTACCCGCCTTCATGAACTAAGTTGACGAGACAAAAAAAATGGAATTATTAGCTAACCTGTCACTTGGTTTTGACACTGCATTCACACTGCAGAATTTGCTGTATTGCTTTATTGGTTGCGTACTAGGTACCTTGATTGGGGTATTACCAGGCTTGGGGCCAGTCGCAACGATTGCGATGCTGCTGCCCGCAACCTATGCATTGCCTCCGATTGCCGCCCTGATTATGTTGGCTGGTATTTACTACGGCTCACAGTACGGTGGCTCAACTACTGCAATTTTGCTCAACATCCCGGGCGAAACTGCTTCGGTGGTTACCGCGATTGATGGCTACCAAATGGCGCGACGCGGCCGTGGCGGCGTGGCGCTCTTTACCGCTGGTATGGGCTCATTTTTTGCAGGCTGCGTAGCCACGCTGATTTTGGCTGGCTTTGCTG
>CANHMJ010000108.1 GCA_947461805.1 Burkholderiaceae bacterium | reverse complement strand
GATTCAATCGCATGACCGAAGGTATGGCCGAAATTTAAAGTGGCTCTAATGCCGCCTTCACGCTCATCGGCAGAAACAACGGCCGACTTGATTTCGCATGAACGCAAAACTGCATGGGCCATCGCATCGGTATCGCATGCAAGTAAGGCACTGGTATTGGCTTCGATCCAATCTAAAAAATCAGCATCGGCAATCGCACCATGTTTAACAACCTCAGCTAGGCCAGCAGAGAGCTCGCGTGCCGGTAGTGTGCGGAGTGTACTTAAATCAGCAATCACGGCCACCGGTTGGTGAAAGGCGCCAATCATATTTTTTCCCAAAGGATGATTGATGCCAGTTTTGCCACCCACTGACGAGTCAACTTGAGCCAACAAGGTGGTGGGCACTTGAATAAATCGAATGCCACGCATAAAGCTGGCAGCGCCAAAGCCCGCCATGTCGCCCACAACACCACCGCCCAGCGCTACGATCATACTTTGGCGATCGGCGCCATGCGCAAGTAGCTCATCAAAAATGAGCTGTAAGTGCTGCCAGTCTTTAAATGACTCGCCGTCAGGTAATTCGAGCAGTCGAACGATTTTACCCAGTTGGGTTAAGGTGTTCGTTAGCGTTTTTGCATATAGCGGCGCAACGGTTGTATTGCTCACAATAAAAACAGTAGTACTGGATTTGAGGTGGGGCTCGAATAGCATCTTTTGCGCAAGCAAATCCGTGCCAATGTAAATGGGGTAGCTGCGGCTAGCTAAATCAACGTGTAATGTTTTCATGGGGAGAGCTCAAGTTGCATCAGTAATGTGTGAACCAGCTGATTGACGCTGGGTTTGCCTGTTTCAATCACGTGGTGTGCAATTTCGCGGTACAGCGGATCACGCACTCGGTATAAATTTTCTAGGGTTTGACGTGCATCCCCGGTTTGCAAAAGAGGACGACCTTCACCGCCTTTAGTGCGGTGCCAAAGTTCCATTGGCCCTGCATGTAAATAAATCACAGTGCCTCTGCTGCTTAGTAAGGCACGATTCTCTGGAAGAATGACAGCCCCACCACCGGTTGCCAGAACAATTGACTCTTCCTGTACTGCCTCCTTAATGGCTTGAGCCTCCCGCTTACGAAAGCCGGCCTCACCCTCCATTTCAAAAATGACGGGTATTTTGACGCCACAGCGCTCCTCTATCAAGGCATCCGCATCAATAAATCGACGATCTAATTTGCGTGCCAATAATTTACCAACCGTCGATTTACCGGCGCCCATTAGGCCAACAAGATAAATGTTTTTTGTTAAGGAATTCACATGCTGATTTTATTAGGGTTTGTTGAGAACGGTGGGGGTTATGAAGACCAATAGCTCTGTTTTATCGCGTAAGGTGGATTTATGCTGAAAAAAGTGACCAATTAGTGGGATGTCACCCAATAAAGGGACTTTGACTACATCCTCGCGCTCTGTGGTTTGGTAGACGCCCCCAATAATCACGGTTCCACCATTTTCAACCGTGACTTCCGAGCTCAGATTTTTAGTGTCGATGGCATACCCTTGCTCGGTTTTCATGCCGATCGTATCTTTGTTGATGGAAACTAGCATGGAAATCGTGCCGTCCGGATGTATTTTGGGAACGACTTCAAGGCGCAAATTGGCCTTACGGAATTGCAGCTTACTGCCGGTTTGGCTCGACGTTTGATATGGAAGTTCAGTGCCTTGCTCGATGGTTGCTTTTACCTGGTCTGCGGTCATGATGCGCGGATTAGACAAAATCTTCCCTTGACCATCGCTCTCCAATGCGGATAGTTCCATCTGTAGCAATCGCGTTGCTCCCTTGGACAAAAGGGTGGCTGCCACAGTGCTCGGATCAAAGCCAGCCAGTCCCGATGCCCCCAAGTCCAAATTGCTGACTAGAGAATTTTCGGCATTACCGCGAATACCGTTGGCCTGTAATCCCAGTTTGGCGCCTAAGTTACGCGCAAAACGGTGGTCTGCTTCAACGATGCGCGCCTCAATCAAAATTTGCTTTGGACTACTGAGATGGTCGCCCCCAAAAGGCAATGCCGCATCGTCTCTGCGGTGCTTTTGAAAAATCAGAATTTCAGCATGGGGGGCAATCCAGTAAATATCACCTTGCCGAATGATGCCTAAACCCCTGCTGGCCAAAATGGAGTGTAAAGCAGTGTGCCAGGCCGTATTTTTAAGGTTGACTGACATACGACCTTGAATGGACTCACTTAACAAAAAGTTGGTGTCACCAAGGCGCGCTAATTCGTGTAAAAGCCCGCTGACCTCAATGTTGGCAAAGTGCAGGCTGATGGCATTTTGCTGAACTGAAGGCGTTGCGGCTGTTATCCCGTTGCTGGAAGTCGCCTGCACCCCATTAAAAGGACTTACTGCAATTATCAGCAGTAAAGATAAGCAGCACACGAATCTCATGCTTTACTCCTTACTAGTCGAAATGGCGACAGACTTGCCGTCATTTGATCTGAGAATTGCCAGCTCGCGTGTCACGGAGGAAAGGTGCCAGCCCACTGCTGCCGGACTATTTAGTGCAATGTGCTGCACGCCCTCCCCTGTATGAAAAAGACCGCTTATGCCCGAACTGGAGTTACTCATCCCCAAGTAGCGCCATCGCTTAAGGGACTGCTCGGCAGGACTAATTTTTTGGGCTTGCGGACTGTGAGCATTGCGCGCCCCAGTTGCATTGGTATTTTGCAACACCATGCCTTCCAGTGATTCCAGTTCGGATAACAGCAACTCATGATTGTCTTCAAGCTGGTCCTTCAGGCTTAAAACAAGCGCCTTGACTTGATGGACGCTTTGCCCTTCCTCATCAGCTGCAACGGGCTGTAAGCTTTGGGATGCGCGTAATTCAAATAACCAGTAACTATTCAGCAATGTAGCAGCCACCATGCAGATAACCACTGCAAGCCAAAGTGGCTTTTCCTGCAAGAGCGTTCCGTGCTGGAGCTTTTGAATCAGCGGACGGGATACACCCGGCATGGGATCGTTTTTGCGGTTTTTATCTTGTAGAAACTGCTCGGAAAGGCGATGGGCATCCGCTTCATAGGAATGGCGATTCATAGTCTGGCTCTCAGGTATGGAAGGAGTGCTGCGGGCGGCATGACCGATAGCGGGATCATCTCCCAATTCACTCAAAATGGCATCAAAAGAGGCGGGGGAAATGGATCGTTTCGGCACGCCATGATTTTTGCTGATCGCATACGCATGCGCTATCGGGAAAAGGCAGCTCTTATGTCGGCTTAATCTGATTTACAAGGGAATAAGCGGCCGACATATAATCCTTCTATGGCGATCTCCCCTAAAGACAAGCCACCAGTCAAGCCATCGCTCAAGCGATCGCCTGACGGTCGGTCTTACCGTCCGCACCCTGATAATGTATCGCTTTCCAGCACCATTCGTGGGCCGCTGATTAAGGCCTTGCTGGTCTTTGCTTTAGCGGGTGGGGTGATGGTAACGATGTTGATTGCCTATGCATTCATCATCGCAATTCCTAATTTACCCCCAATATCAGCCTTGGTCGATTACAAACCGAAAGAGCCGCTGCGGGTTTTTACGGCGGATAAAGTATTAATTGGGGAGTTCGGTGAAGAGCGCCGCACGGTAGTCCCTTTGTCCGAGATTCCCTTGCAGATGCGTAATGCTGTATTGGCAATAGAAGACGATCGCTTTTATTCCCATGGCGGCGTCGACTATCTGGGCGTTTTGCGGGCAAGCTTAGCAAATTTACGGGGCCGCCTTTCTCAGGGCGCATCCACCATCACCATGCAAGTGGCACGCAATTTCTTTTTGGGAAATGAAAAAACATTTAGCCGAAAGATCTATGAAGTATTGCTGGCTTGGGAGATTGAATCTAAATTATCGAAAGATAAGATCCTAGAGATTTACATGAATCAGATTTTTTTGGGTCAGCGGGCATATGGATTTTCGAGTGCAGCGCAAATTTACTTTGGTAAAGACCTAAAAAGTTTGAGCATTGCCGAATCTGCAATGTTAGCCGGCTTACCTAAGGCGCCGTCAGCTTATAACCCAGTTAGTAATTTCCGGCGTGCCAAGATTCGTCAAGAATACATTTTGCAGCGCATGCGTGATTTAGCCTACATTACACCAGAGCAATATCAGGTGGCAATGGCAGAGCAGTTACGAGTGCGCGGCCTAGGTAATGAGTTTTCGACGCGGGCAGATTTTGCTGCAGAGATGGTGCGTCAATTATTATTTAGTCAATATGGCGAAGCCATTTATTCACAAGGCTTGAGTGTTTACACTACCTTGCTTAAGGCGGATCAGGATGCGGCGTATGCAGCGGTGCGCCGCGGTATTTTTGATTATGATTTGCGGCACGCTTACCGTGGCCCAGAGGGCTTCATTGATTTACCTGAAGATGAACTCAGGCGGCAGCGCGCAATTGATGTAGCCCTTTTGGATTACCCCCCATTGGATGAATTGCAATCGGGCGTTGTATTGGAAGTGAAACCAAAAGAGTTACAGATCATGATTGCAACAGGCGATGTGATCTCCATTAAGGGTGATGGTTTAAAGTTGGCGTCGGCATCATTAACCGATAGCTCACAACCTAAAAAACGGTTACGTCCAGGCGCTGTAGTCCGCCTTCTTTCTGATAGCGGTGTCTGGAAGTTAGCTCAACTGCCTCAAGTCGAGGCAGCGTTTGTGGCCTTAGATTCGGAGAATGGTGCGATTCTCTCCTTGGTTGGTGGGTTTGATTTTCGTCGTAATCAATTCAATCACGTTACTCAGGCGCAACGTCAACCCGGCTCTGCTTTCAAGCCCTTCATATACGCCGCCGCAATTGAAAAAGGATTCACCCCGAGTACTTCAGTCAATGATGCGCCTTT
>CANHMJ010000107.1 GCA_947461805.1 Burkholderiaceae bacterium | reverse complement strand
TTTGTCGGCCCGTTGGTTGGTAAAGGGTATTAACGCGTATCGAATCGCATCGATTGGTTTATTGGTTGGCTTAATCGCATTCACATCCGTGATTTTTTCTGAGCCACTCAACTCCGCCAACTTGTTTCGGATTGGTGCTTTTTTGATTGGATTTGGCGGCGGCTTATTTGCAGTAAGTACCCTCACGATTGCCATGAGTATTGAGCAAGAGAACATGACTGGCATGGTGATTGGTGCCTGGGGCGCAGTAACCGCAACTTGCTCCGGTATCGGCATGTCGATTGGTGGCGTGATTCGGGATGGGGTTTCCACCTTAGCAACCAGTGGCGCGATAGGACCTGTACTGAACGGCGCAGGCACTGGATATAGCGTCGTGTACCACATTGAGATTTATATGTTGTTTGCAACACTCGTAGCATTGGGCCCCCTGGTGGCAAGTCGCCATCAGCGCTCTGTTTCAGGAATCAAAAAGTTTGGTTTAGCTGATTTTCCAGGCTAGTTAATTTTGTAAAGGAGTAGAAAATGGGAACCGGAGCAATAACGCAGTACATCGATGTAGCGCAAGTCGCTTTTTATATCTTTTTGCTTTTTTTCATTGGGCTGGTAATTTACTTGACCCTGGAAAGTAAGCGCGAAGGCTTTCCGCTGGAGACCGAACGTTTTGGTCAAGTGCGCCGTGAAGAAGGCATTTTAGGTATGCCACGGCCAGTGACCTATAAAACCGAATTCGGTAAAACGTATACGGCACCCTTGCCTACGCCGCCCGAGGTGGAACGTATTGCCGCTGAGCCCTCAAACCCCTGGAATGGGGCGCCAATGCAGCCGACTGGCAATCCCATGCTGGCCGAAGTAGGGCCTGGTTCTTATGCGCAGCGCGCTGATCATGTTGACTACGACCTAGAGGGCCATGCCCGCATTCGTCCACTGCGCTTATTGCCTGATTTTGGTCTGTCGAGCAAAGACCGTAACCCGATTGGGATGGAGGTTGTTGGTGCCGATGGTGAAGTGGCTGGAACAGTAAGCGATACGTGGATTGACCACATGGAAGTCACGATTCGGTACTTGGAAGTGAAGTTGGGTAGTGGCAAAACCGTATTATTGCCAATGAACTTTTGCCGCATCGGTAAACACGAGATTACGGTGAAGTCGATTCTATCGACGCAGTTTGCACAAGTGCCAAGCACCAAGCACCCAGAGCAAATTACCTTATTGGAAGAAGAAAAGGTGATGGCTTATTACGGCGCTGGTACTTTATACGCTACACCTGAGCGCCAGGAGCCCATCGTATGAACCCGAATCTGCATTCAAGTCCAGAGCATGAGTTTGAGGCTCAGCTGGGTTTACCCGAGAAGTTACCCAAGGGAGAATCAATCCTTTGGCAAGGCGCTCCTGACTTTAAGGCAGTAGCGCTACGGGTTTTTCATATGCGGGCGCTGTTCATTTACTTTGGCATTTTGCTGGCCTACCGCTTGTTTTCTGGTATCTATGATGGCAGCGACCTTGCCAGCTTAGGAATGGCGATGCTCTGGATGACTGTGCTGTCGGCAACGTGCTTGGGGTTGGTTGCTTATTTTGCCCATTTAATCTGCTCAACCACTCTGTATACGCTGACGGATCGCCGCATTGTGATGCGCATTGGCATTGTGCTCAATATGACCTTTAATCTACCCCTGAAGAAAATTCAGGGTGCGGGCTTAAATGTAGGTCAACATGGCATTGGTGATATTCCATTGAAGCTCGATGTAAATACCAAAATTGCCATGTTTCATTTGTGGCCACACGCCAAGCCTGGTGCTTGGGCTAATCCAGAGCCCATGTTGCGGTGCATCGCAGATAGCCAGAAAGTAGCTACCTTGTTATCTGATGCATGGGCTAAAGTCAATCAAGTGGATTTAGCTGAGCACTCGGTGCGCTCAGCAAAGACCGATGGCTCAGTGTATGCTGATATTCAAAGCAGTCATTCAGGCATAAACGGAGAAATCAAAGCCGCATGAGTACAACGCAGGCCTCCCATCGCGGTATGCGCATTCCAAAGTCGCTGGCCTTAATTGCAGTCGTCGGCTTAGCTGCATTGATTTTGTTTGTAGCCGATTTCGTCGATTCCGGTAAGTTGACGCGCGAAGCGGATGCGCAGGCTGTGATTACCAAGCAACTGCGTTTTGAAGATCGCAGCGATGGCTCGATTGCCGTCATTTCGGCGCCGGATGGCCGAGTGATTAAAGTCATCGAAGGAGAAGCTGGGTTTGTGCGGGGAATCTTGCGTGCCATGGCTCGCGAGCGGCGCATTAAGGAAGTCAATCAAACCGTTCCATTTGAGTTAATTGCTCGGGCCGATGGCCGGTTGACCTTGCTTGATCCCGCCACCGGAAATCGCATTGATTTAGAGTCATTTGGCAAAGACAATGTCGTGGAGTTTGCAGTACTACTGAAGTCGCCAGGAGCGCGGTAATGGATAAAGAGATAGTCGATTGTCAAATTCAGTTGTCCAATACAGCTGAATTTTTGTATGCCCATGCGGAGCTGAAAGGGGTTGAGATTGGTCCTGGCGATCAGGTCTTGATTCATGACCCGCTCACGCACATTGAATTTGGTCAGCAAATTGAATTTACGCGCAAAGCAACGATCTCTCGGGCCGGTTTGCTCAGTCGCTTATGGACCCATTGCACTGCACGCCTGGAGCTCACCATGTTGTATGAGGTGAGCTTCTCTACGACACGCTTTTCGCATACCAAAAAGTATCCTAGACAAAAGCCAGCCCAGCAACAGAAGGGCAATACAACAGCAATGAATCTGAATTTAGGAAAGAGGGTAGAAGTATGACCAGTGCAACTATGCATGCAAACACGATCAGCGAGTCAACCGATCGTGCTCTAGAGAACACGATGTTAAGCCCTCGGTTTTACACAACCGACTTTAAAGAAATGGATAGCTTTGATATCGAGTCAGTGCGTCCCGAGTGGAATCGCCTGATGCAGGAGTTTGATCGCGATATTAATCAAACGCACTTTCAGCGTCCGGACGACATGGTGAAAGACTATTCGCAATTGCCAGAGGGTTTGTATCAAGAGTTTCTGGATTTTTTAATCAGCTCGATTACCTCCGAGTTCTCTGGCTGCGTGCTGTATGCGGAAATTAAAAAGCGCGTGAAGAACCCTGATTTAAAAGACCTGTTTTCTTATATGGCTCGGGATGAAAGCCGTCATGCCGGTTTTATTAACCAGTGGCTCAAAGACTTTGGTATCGGTGTCGATTTGGGATTCTTAGCGCGCGAGAAAAAATACACCTTCTTCAAGCCCAAGTTTATTTTCTACGCAACGTATTTATCCGAGAAGATTGGTTACGCACGCTACATCACTATCTTCCGCATTATTGAAAAACACCCAGAGCTACGCTTTCATCCGATCTTCACTTGGTTTGAAAAGTGGTGTAATGATGAGTTCCGCCATGGTGAGGCATTTGCCCTCATGATGCGCGCCAATCCGTATTTGCTGGAGGGGCGTAACAAATTGTGGATTCGCTTCTTCTTAATTGCAGTCTACGCAACCATGTATGTACGTGATCATTCGAGACCTGAGTTTCATGCGGCCTTGGGTGTTTCGGTAGCCGACTATGATCGCAAAGTACTGCAGATCACCTCGGATATTTCGAAGCAAGTATTTCCATTCACGATTAATTTGGATGATGATCGCTTGTGGGCCGGCTTTGAGCGCCTCCGGGAAATCTCCGATGAAGTTGAGGCAGCTAAAGTACAAGGCGGTCTGCTTTCCTATGTGAAGCGCGGCTACTTGGCGGCCAATGCCGCATTGGTATTCGCTCGTATCTACATGCTCCCCGTCGTACCAAACGAATTGCCTGCCGACATTCGCATGGCCCCAGCATGGTAATTATGCAGAGGGAGTATGCGGCGTAATGTCAGTATGGATTGTTCCGCTGGCATTTGCCATACTGGTTTGGTGGTTTAGCACGGGTGTCATTTTGTGGCTAGATGGATTTTCTAAAAAATTCTTCAAGCCGATTTTCTTTATATCGTGCGTGATCTTATTCTTTGCTTTTTGGGGGATTAGTATTTCTAGCATGCAAGACACGGTGCTGGGGGCTTACTGCGCATTCACTTGCGCCATCTTAATTTGGGGTTGGCAGGAACTCGCATTCTTGCTGGGCTACATTACCGGCTCACGGCGAGTGCACTGTCCTGCTGATGCCAGGGGTTGGCAGCGCGCCTGGTTTGCGTTTCAGACCATCAACCACCACGAACTTGCCCTGCTGGTGCTGGGTATCGCATTAATTCTTCTGCACATCGACGCGGTCAACACCACTGGCCTTTGGGCTTTCGTGATTTTGTGGGTGATGCGCCAAAGTGCCAAAATCAATATTTTCCTCGGCGTACTCAATTTAAATGAACGCTTCTTGCCAGACCACCTCAAGTATTTGCAGACTTACTTTCGCCGCCGTGCGATGAACTACTTGATGCCGTTTTCGGTTGTGCTTGCGGTCGCCGTGGTTACGCCACTGTGGATGGATATTTTTACAGCGACGGAGAGTGCATTTGCCTTGACGTCCAAAACCCTACTCGCGACCCTTTTGTCGCTTGGCATTTTGGAACATATCCTACTGGTCTTGCCGTTTTCGAGCGAAGGCCTATGGAAGTGGGGATTTCGAGAGGGCCGTTAAGTCCCGCTTTTTAATTACCATGACTCCTTCTGGTAATCTAATGGTAAACCCGCATAATAGGGTAACTCCTAAGCCCTAATTGGGTAAATAGTGTCAAATTTAGTTGACAGTCTGATATGTCAATGTAAAAATTATTTACATGAATATGCCTCAGATCAGTGCTGTTGCGACGCTGCTCAAACCCATTACGTGGTTTCCGCCGATGTGGGCGTTTGCTTGCGGCGCAATCTCATCTGGATATTCGATTACTGCCAATTGGCACATCATGCTGATTGGATTATTG
>CANHMJ010000106.1 GCA_947461805.1 Burkholderiaceae bacterium | reverse complement strand
GCCTATGTTACCCGCGCGTCCGAACTGGGACCAAAGTACGGCGCTGGTAAAGCAGATTGGGACAATACCCAAAACATGCTGGATCAACTGCGTCTACGTAATGAAGAAGCATTGATGCTCGACTATAGCAACTATGCCGAACTGAGTATTGCGCCAAAAATGGCTCGTACCGTAGACGAAGTAGATCGCTTTCTAGTCGATATTGCACGCCGTGCAAAGCCCTTTGCTAAATCGGACTGGGAGACTCTGCAGCAGTTTGCCCATACTGAATTTCATTTAGGCAACACAAAAGAAGATCCGATTCAGCCATGGGATATTGCGTTTCTATCCGAGAAGCTCAAACAAGCACGCTACTCCTTTTCAGAAAATGAGCTCAAACAATATTTCCCATTGCCTAAGGTACTAGATGGCCTATTTGGTTTAATTCAGACTCTATTCTCCGTTCACATCAAGCCGGCTGACTTACCCATTTGGCACGATACCGTTCAGTCCTTTTCAGTCAGCAACGCCGATGGCGCGGTGGTGGCCTATTTTTACCTCGATCCCTACGCACGGCCAGGCAAACGCGGTGGTGCGTGGATGGATGATGCGCGCGGTAGGCGCCTATTACCCAATGGCGAAGTGCAAGTACCAGTTGCTTACTTGGTCTGTAATTTTGCAGCGCCTGTCACGGTCGATGGCAAGCTAAAGCAGCCCACCATTACCCACGACGATGTGATTACCTTGTTCCATGAAAGCGGTCATGGTCTGCATCACCTCTTAACCCAAGTTGGCGCCCTTGGCGTTTCTGGCATCAATGGTGTTGAGTGGGACGCGGTAGAGTTGCCAAGCCAGTTCATGGAGAATTTCTGTTGGGAATGGGAAGTACTCGAAAAAATGACGGCGCATGTGGATACTGGAAAGTCTCTGCCGCGCGATCTATACGACAAAATGTTGGCAGCGAAGAATTTCCAAAACGGCCTAGCGACGTTGCGTCAAGTTGTCTTCTCCTTAACCGATTGGCGTTTGCATTCCTCATTTGATTCCGCGCATGCCGAAGGTCAGGCTGTTTTAGGCACTGCCAAAGAGATTGGCGATCAATTTAATGTCATTCCCCAATCCGCCTTGTCGCGCTGGCCCAATACCTTCAGCCATATTTTTGCGGGCGGCTACGCTGCTGGCTATTACAGCTATAAATGGGCTGAAGTACTCTCTGCTGATGTGTATGCTGCATTTGAAGAGGCGGGCAAATTAAGTGGCAGCGTGATTGATAGGGCCATGGGCTTGCGTTACCGTACTGAAATCCTGGAGGTCGGCGGCAGTCGTTCAGCAGCAGAGTCGTTTAAAGCCTTCCGCGGACGGGATCCCTCCATCGAGGCTTTATTGCGCCACGGTGGACTACTTGAGGAACTGGCAAGCTAAAGCAGGATTAAGGTTTTGCTAGAGGCGTAACTCGGCAACCACGGGGGCGTGATCAGAGGGTTGCTCCCACGTGCGTGGCTCTTTATCGATCCGACTGGCAACGCAGCACTCCTTAAGCGCTTCGCTTAACAGCACATGATCGATGCGCATGCCCGCATTGCGCCGAAAGCCCATCATGCGGTAGTCCCACCAACTAAATGTTTTGGGAGCCTGATCAAACAGCCGAAATGAATCAGAAAGTCCTAAGTCGATTAATTGTGCAAACGCATTACGCTCTTCCGGTGATACCAGATTTTGCCCAACCCACTTTGCTGGCTCATGCACATCGCGATCTTCGGGGGCAATATTAAAATCGCCCAATAAAGCCAAACGTGGATGGCTGCTGAGCTCGGCCTGTAGCCAGATTTGCAATGCCTTTAGCCATGCCAACTTGTATTGAAACTTCTCGCTATCTGGCGATTGACCATTAGGAAAATAAGCAGAGATCAAACGCATGGGCTGCTTGCCCTTAAAACAAACAGTCGCTGCCAAAATACGCTGCTGCTCATCGTCAAAGCCCGGAATATTACTTACGGTCTTTAAAAACGCAGTGTCACCATCCGCAGCAATTGATGCCAAGGCGGCGCGGCGCAATAGAATAGCTACGCCGTTATAGGTCTTTTGGCCGGCTGCAAGGCTAATGTAGCCAGCGGCCTCAAACTCCACGTGCGGATATTTATCATCGGTCAGCTTGAGTTCTTGAAGGCAAAGGGCATCGATTGGCGTGCGTGCTTTTTCTTGGGATTCGAGCCAACGCAATACCTGCGGTAGCCGTACCTTAATGGAATTAACATTCCAAGCAGCAATCCGCGTTACATCAGTCATCGATACCCAATTCGTGTAATTTACGAGTAATGGTATTACGCCCTATCCCTAAACGCTGCGCCGCTTCAACGCGCCGACCACGAGTCACCTCAAGGGCTGCTTGCAATACCGCCTTTTCAAAACGTGAGGTCAATGCATCAAATACGTCTTTGTGACCGTCCTGCAGCATTTTAACTGCGAGCCGTCCAAGTCCACTTTCCCAATCACTAGAGGCATTACGTGGCGTTGTGAGGACAGTGCCACCCTGTTCCTCGGCTTGTACTGCTTCGTTCATGCTGCTCTGCATATCTAAATCGGCCGGCAAATCGCTAACCCCAATTTCAGCAGCAGGAGACATGATAGTTAGCCAATGGCACAGGTTTTCGAGTTGACGTACATTACCCGGAAATAGTTTTTCCGAAATGACTTTGATGGCTTCATCGGATAAACGCTTTGGTTCTACAGCCAAGTCCTTGGCGCAGTGCTGCATAAAATGGCGCGCCAATACTGGAATATCCTCAGTGCGTTCACGCAATGCGGGCAAGCGCAATCGAATCACGTTTAATCGATGCAATAAATCTTCCCGGAATAAGCCACTGGCTACACGCGCTTCTAAATTTTGATAAGTCGCAGCAATGATGCGCACATTAGCGCGAATCGGGTCATGCCCACCCACACGATAAAAATGACCATCGGTTAATACGCGCAGTAAACGGGTCTGCAAATCAAATGGCATATCACCGATCTCATCGAGAAACAGGGTGCCGCCGTCGGCTTGCTCAAAACGACCCCGACGCATAGTTTGAGCCCCTGGGAATGCGCCACGTTCATGACCAAATAGCTCGGCCTCCAGCAGGTCTTTTGGAATGGCCGTGATATTGAAGGCAACAAACGGTCCTTTAGCACGCGGGCTGTGTTTATGCAGTGCTCTGGCAACCAATTCCTTTCCGGTACCTGACTCCCCCGTAATCAGAACCGTCGCATGGGACTGCGCCAAACGGCCAATCGACCGAAAGACTTCTTGCATCGCAGGCGCTTGTCCAATGATCTCTGGGGTTTCTTGCTGCCAATAGCGCGGCTCTTTTAGCGCAGGCTGAGAGCGCTCGCTCTCTCCTATTGCTCTGCGGATTAACTCAATCGCTTTTTCTAAATCAAAAGGCTTAGTGAGGTACTCAAAGGCACCGCCCTGAAATGAGGCCACCGCCGAATCCAAATCAGAATATGCAGTCATGACAATGACTGGTAAATTCGGATGCGTAGCCTTAACGTGTTGCAGTAAATCTAGACCGTTTCCTCTTGGCATGCGAATGTCTGAAATCAAAATCTGCGGTGACTCATCTTCGAGCGCATTGAGTACATCGTTTGGATTGGTAAAGCTACGGTGAGACAAGCCTTCCCGAGTTAACGCCTTTTCTAGAACCCAACGGATCGACTGATCGTCGTCCACAATCCACACTGATTTACTCATGTTGATAACTCCTGCTTGCGATACGGTATCTGAATATGAAAATCCGTCTTACCCGGCTGACTTTCACAGGCAATAAATCCCTGATGCTGCTGCACAAATGTTTGCGCTAACGTAAGACCTAAACCGCTACCTCCCTCACGCCCACTGACCAATGGAAAAAAGATGCGATCCCGAATCTCATCCGGAATGCCAGGGCCGTTGTCAATCACGTGCAAATCCAAGGCCAGCTTGTAGCGCTGCTTTGCAATCGTTACAGAACGGGCGACGCGAGTACGAAACTCAATGACCGCAGTACCACGGCGCATTTCTTCGGATAGTGCTTGAGCGGCGTTGTGGGCAATGTTGAGAACCGCCTGAATCAGCTGTTCTTTATCGCCAATAATGTCCGGTAAGCTCGTGTCATAGTTGCGAATAATGCGCAATCCACTCGGAAATTCAGCCAATACCAAGCTGCGCACGCGCTCTAAAGCCTCATGCACGTTAATTAACTCGGTTGTGTGGGCGCGCCGGTGCGGTGCCAACAAGCGATCGACCAAGGTCTGAAGGCGGTCCGACTCTTTAATGATGACTTGGGTGTATTCGCGCAGCGCCTTTTCAGGAAGCTCGAATTCCAACAGTTGAGCGGCGCCACGGATACCGCCCAAAGGATTTTTAATCTCATGCGCTAAGTTGCGCATTAACTGCTTGTTGGCCTCGACTTGCTGAGTGACGCGCTCGTCACGCTCACTGCGTAACTGCTGATCAAGCGGAAACCATTCCATCAGCATGAGGCCCGGCTCCTCCAATAAGGCGATCACCACATGCACTGGAACAGCATCATAGTGGATGGTATTTGGAAATACATGCAGGATCATTTCTTGGCGCTGGGCTGCCGTAACGCTGTTCGCAACTTCGTCAATCATCCCATTGAGGGCCGGATTATCGGCAAAAAGCTCACCCAGCAGATGGCCTACGATGGCCTTACGGGAAAGGTCGAGCGCGGACTCAGCAGCGGGGTTAGCGTAAAACAAATGCTTGGTCTTGCCATCAAAAATAATGATGGCATTAGGTAACTGATCAAGCAAGTTCGGAACAAAAGGGGCAGCCGAAGCTGCCCCTTTGAACGAATTGCGCAATACACCTGCGCTCAAGGATTACTCCTGCAATTAAAGTGAGTAGTACATGTCAAATTCGATGGGATGCTTCGTCATACGTAACCGTGTAACCTCTTCCATCTTCAAATCAATGTACTCATCTAACATCGAATTT
>CANHMJ010000105.1 GCA_947461805.1 Burkholderiaceae bacterium | reverse complement strand
CGCAGGACACCATGCGGATGCAATGATTGCTGATGCAGTCTATGACGCAGCGATTGCAACATTACCTACCGCTGAAGTGCAGGCCTTTTCGATTGATGATGCCGCTACTACTGAAATTGATGACGCGCTGTCGGTCACGGTCTTGCCTGATGGAGCTCACCGGATTGGCGTGCACATCTCTGCTCCGGGCCTCGTCATTAACAAGGATGATTCGCTGGATCAAGTAGCGCGGGCGCGTATGTCAACGGTCTATATGCCAGGCGACAAGATTACGATGCTGCCGGATGCGGTGATTGCGCGTTTTTCTTTGGATGCGGGTAGCGCAAGGCCGGCGGTATCGATTTACGTTGATATCGATGCGCAAGGCGATTTAATTGATCAGTCAGTGCAAACGCGAATTGAATTGGTACCGATTGCTGCCAACTTACGTTTAGAGCATTTAGAAGAGTCCGTTAATCAGTTTGCCGATCCAGAGTATGTTGCAAAAGACAATGCGTTTGCTTTCCAAAATGAATTGCTGGTCTTGTGGCGCGCAGCACAAAAATTGCATGCGAAGCGCCAGGAGCAGCGGGCAAAAAATGGCTTGCGTGTAGAGCAACTTGGCGTTGTCGACCCAAATGCCCTACAACGCGATTTTCAGTTTCAGATTAGCCAAACCAATGGCGTGGAGCGGGTTGATATTCAGGCGCGATCACGGGGTTCGGTGTTGGATACGATCGTCGCGGAGTGGATGATTTATTGCAACAGCACTTGGGGGCAGTGGTTAGCAGATCAGGGTTTACCGGCCTTATTTCGAACCCAGAAAGGCTGGGGTCCACAACGCACGCGCATGCAAACCACACCAGCACCGCACGAAGGCTTGGGCTTAGAGTATTACGCTTGGTGCACTTCCCCTTTGCGGCGCTATTCCGATTTAGTGAATCAGTGGCAATTGATTGCCTTGGCTAAGCATGGTGTTACGGCAAAAATGGTAGCACCGTTTCAGCCTCGTGATGCGAGCCTGATGGGGATTGCTGCCGATTTTGAAACCTGCTATCAGTCCTATGCCGAGTACCAAGATCGCATGGAAAAATACTGGTGTTTGCGGTGGTTAGCGCAGGAGCCGCTCCCCCGCACGGTATTTGCGCGCCACCTCAAAGAGGGGATGAGTCGCATAGAGGATGTTCCCTTGCATTTACCGATACCCGAACTGGCATCGCATCCGCGCATGACCCGTGCCGAGATTGCTATTTTAGAAACGGATCTATTACAACTGAGCGCTAGCGTACGTGTGCATCAGATTGAAAAATCGGAATCTGTTCCAATAGAATCAAGTGCACCGGAAACGGAGCAGCCAGCGACAGATGCAGCGCCGCTGGACGATACCCCGATTTCGTGAAATTGGCGACGTGCAAATGCGCTTGAACGATCGTTTGCATTGGTGGTGGCGTCACCATCCATTTTGGTTTGCCCTGATGCTATCGCTGGCCTTACATGCGATTTTCTTATCCGTCCGTTGGAGTTACAGTGAAATCCAGCAACGCAGACTGAATACGCCATTGAGCGTGGTGCTCGTTAACTCCAGTAGTCAAACGCCACCCAAAAAAGCAATCAAACTGGCTCAGGCCGATTTACAAGGTGGCGGAGTCACTTTAGATCAAGACGCGAGTGCGATACACCGGGCGCGTCTGAGTGCTGAAGCGCAGCTCGAGGTCTTGGAAAAGAATCAAAAGCAAATGCTCTCGCGCATGCAGGCTGAGAAGGATGCTGCTGCGGGCAGGCGTAGTGGCGAAGAACAACGGGTCGTCTCGCAGCTCAATGCTTTGGAGGCAGAGCTAGCTAAACGTATTCAGGCCAATGGTAAAGAGCCGCGCAGGGCAGTGATGACGGCAAGCAGCACAAAAGCAGTGGTCTTTGCCAGCTATTACGATGCGATGCGGCAAAAGATTGAGGCATACGGCGGTACCTTCTTTCCGCGGGTCAACGGTAGACCGTTGTATGGCAGTGTCGTGCTAGTTGTGAGTATTGATGCCCAAGGAAAAATTGCCAACAGTAGCAGCGGCAAGGAAGGCGTTGAGGTGCGACGCTCCTCTGGTATTGCCGATTTGGATCGCCAGGCAGTCGCCATTGTGCGGGCCGCCGCCCCTTACGGTCCTTTTCCGCCCGAGATGCGAAAGCAAATCGATGTGCTCGATTGGGTCTCTACTTTTGAGTTCACACGGGATGGGGCGATTAATCGTTCTGAGGGCAACCGCTTGGAATTGCGTCCATAGGTGGGCACGCATACCGTTTTATTCGATACACTCATAGCATGCCGTCTAATTTCATTTCATTGAGCCACAGATGAGTAAGCCATCTGAACTGCAAACGAATCCTGCTGATTTTTCAGGGGTGGATGTGTATGCGGTTGCGGGTAACCCCATTGCCCACAGTAAGTCACCCACCATTCATCGGCGTTTTGCCGAGCAAACAGCGCAAGCCATGCATTACGGTACGGTCATGCCGGAGTTGGATGCGTTTGCCACAGTAGCAAAGGCTTTTTTTGCTGCCGGCGGAAAAGGCATGAACGTCACCGTGCCGTTTAAATTGGATGCGCAAGCTTTGGCCGATGTATTGACGCCGCGCGCAGCGCTTGCGGGCGCCGTGAATACCCTGTGGCAACACGATGGTGTCCTGCATGGTGATAACACCGATGGTGCTGGCCTTGTACGTGACTTGCGGGCCCAAGGCATTGCGCTAACCAATACATCCATTTGCATCTTGGGCGCAGGCGGCGCAGCGCGCGGGGTGCTGGGTCCATTGCTGGAGCAAAAACCCCAATCCATTGTGATCGCCAATCGATCGATCGATAAGGCACACGATTTACAAAGGGTATTTCAGGCACTAGCGGATACGCATGGTGTTCTAATCACGGTGTGCCCAGTCGATGCATTAGGGAGTCAACCCAGTCATGCCGAAATTGACCTCATCATTAATGCCACTGCGGCAGGCTTGAATAATGATTCGCCCATCAGCGATGCAATTGCAAAACGGATTTTGAGGCCCACGGCATTTGCCTATGACATGGTCTACGGAAAAATTACTCACTTTATGCAACAAGCCATCAATCAGGGTTGCCGCGTGAGCGATGGATTGGGCATGTTAGTAGAGCAGGCGGCCGATGCATTTTTACTCTGGCGTGGGTCAAGCCTTGCTACGCAATTGGATGCGCGGGTAGTTTTAGATGAACTGCGCCAAGAGCTTGCTGCTAAAGCGCCGTAGTTCAAACACCACCATTCATGCGTTGGATCGCCTATCCGATTAAATGCCTGCTGTTTGGCATCCTTGCCATGCAGATTTACTTTGCCGTGCAAATTATGGCGTGGGCTTTTATGGATCCCAGCACAACCGCATTTCAGCGGGCCGAGCGCTGGCGCTTGTGTACTTGGCATTGGTCTTGCCCCATCGAATCGCGTTGGGTGCCGTATGAAGGGATTTCATCCAGTCTCAAGCGGGCTGTTCTGGTGAGTGAAGACGATATTTTTTTTCAGCACCCGGGTGTGCGCGTGAGCGATATGCAAAAAGCATGGGAGAAAAACCAAAAGCAGGCTAAGAATAAAAAAGCCCCGGTGCTGCGGGGCGGCTCCACCATCACGCAGCAACTGGGTAAGAATCTGTTCTTGTCGTCTGAGCAACATTACGTGCGCAAGGCTCAAGAGCTCGTGATTACCGGCCTATTGGAGTTAATCCTGAGTAAAGAGCGCCTGTTTGAGATTTACCTAAACTCCGTTGAATGGGGTGAAGGAATCTTTGGCGTGGGTGCTGCAGCAAAGCATTATTTTGTGACCACGCCCCAGGTACTGAGCCGTGAACAAGCAGCGAGTTTGGCTTCAGCGCTGCCCGCGCCCAAGTGTTTTGATAAGGTGCAGTATTGTCGCAGGGGCCGAATTGATTATGGCGCTCGCCAAGAATTTATCCTCGCCAATATGGACCGCATTGCACTGCCAAAGCAAGCAAAGCAAACAAAGTAAGCAGTTTTACAAAGCGCTTGCAGCGCGCAGCGAATCGCGCGTTTCGATGGCGACATCGCGCGCACGTTGTGCAAAATCGGCACCGCTGCTCGCGTACAAAATGGCCCGCGATGAATTGATTACCATCCCAGTACCAGGCATTCCTGAAACGTGACCAGCCTTGACGGTGGCCTTGAGATCGCCACCTTGCGCGCCAATCCCCGGAATCAGGAGAGGCATCTCGCCCACGATGGCGCGCACCTTGGCAATTTCATCGGGGAAGGTAGCGCCCACGACGAGGCTAATTTGACCTGCGGCATTCCACTCCTTGGCTGCAAGCATAGCGACGTGCAAATACAGCGGTTGACCATCGCTTGCGACATTTAAAAACTGCAAATCAGAGCCCCCTGGATTGGAGGTGCGGCACAAGACAATCACGCCTTTGCCTTTGTGTTTAAGGTAGGGCTCGATCGAATCGCGCCCCATGTAGGGGTTAACGGTAACGGCATCGGCCCCATAGCGCTCAAATGCTTCGAGGGCATAGTGTTCGGCCGTACTGCCAATGTCGCCGCGTTTAGCATCGAGTATTACTGGAATGTGCGGATACCGATCTTTGAGGTGGCGTATGAGTTTTCCCAGTTGATCTTCAGCACCTTGGGAGGCGAAGTAGGCAAACTGGGGTTTAAAAGCGCACACCACATCGGCAGTGGCATCGGCAATATCGCGGCAGAACTCAAAAATGCCCATGGGTTTGCCGTCCAGGGAAGCAGGCATGCGTTTGGGGTCTGGATCAAAGCCAATGCACAACATACTGCCTTGCGAAGCCCATGCAGACTGGAGTTGCTGGGTAAAAGGTTTTTGGCTTGAGTTCATTGGTTTCGAGTTTATTTTCGCAAAGCTGTCATTCTCTATAGGATAAACTAGCGCATTCCCTAGGAGTTCACCATGATTAACTTGTTCGTCCTGCAAAATGGCCGCCTCTCCCAAGAGCAAGTCGAAGATCG
>CANHMJ010000104.1 GCA_947461805.1 Burkholderiaceae bacterium | reverse complement strand
TGTGGCCGAGGATCCATTAACGTGCGTTGCTCGTGGTTGTGGCATCGCCTTAGAACGCATGGATAAGCTAAGTGGAGTCTTCTCGCAAGAGTAAGTCGACCTTAGTCAGATAAGGTCTTGCAACACAGCGCCCCACCCCTCTTTAAACAGGGCATACCCGCCCTGGTCAAGCTCATTGTGTGCCTGTCCATCAGTGCTGCCTTGATGTTGATTGATTTTCGGTTTAAGGCAATTGATCTCGTGCGTGATTCCATCAATCTGGGCTTGCGCCCATTAGAGTATGTCATGCAGTTACCGCGCAACCTAGTCACTGCAAGCGATACTTACTTCACTACACGCTCTACCTTGGCCATTGAGAATAACGAGTTAAAGCAACGGCAGATGGAGCTAACGCTACTTGCGAATCAGTCTGAATTACTGCGTGTCGAAAACCAAAACTTACGTCAACTTTTAAACTTACAAAAAGAAGTTACTTACGAAACTATTCCGGTTGAAATCCTCTACAACCCAAGCAATCCAATTTCACAGCGGGTGGTGATTGATCGCGGGGCGGAAGATGGTTTGAAGCTGGGCAATCCAATTGCTAGCGACTCAGGCATTCTAGGTCAGGTTGTACGTCTGTATGCTGGCTCTGCAGAAGTTTCTCTGCTGGAAGACAGGGATTTTGCTGTACCCGTCCAGGTCGCGCGCAATGGCCTGCGTGCAGCCGTGTTTGGCACCGGACGCGGAAATTTACTAGAACTACGCTACCTACCGGTTGCGAGCGACTTAGAAGTAGGCGACGTATTGTTGACATCCGGCATAGATGGAACCTACCCACCGGGCTTTGCCGTTGCCATGATTACGCGGATCGAACGCAATATTGATAAAAATACTGCGAATGTCTTTTGTGCTCCGGTGGCAAGAATTAATGCACACCGTCAGGCACTGGCTCTTTTGTATGACCCCCAATGGGATGCCAAACCTAGTACAGGTGATTCAGAAAATGCGCCAGGTCGGCGTAAAACGCGAACACGGGGTATGCCATGATTGATTTTCAAAGCGGCTATATTCTGCGACCGGTCAATCCGGTCTTTATCTTCGTCAGCTTATTTTGCGCCCTACTACTCAATCTATTGCCCTTGGGTAATCACGCCTGGGTTCCAGATTGGCTGATTATTTGCATTGTATTTTGGAACATCCACCAGCACCGCTATGTTGGCGTAGTCTGGGCGTCACTTCTTGGGCTGGTGATGGATGTTCATAACTCTGACTTACTAGGATTGCATGCCTTCAGTTATGCCTTGGTTGCCTATCTTGCCGTTGCATGGCATCGCCGCATTAGTTCACTTCAAATTTATGCTCAGGCCCTGCATGTATTGCCTATTTTTATGTTGGTTTCTGTTTTTCCAGTATTGGTCCATTGGCTTTTAACAGAATCAATGTATTGGTGGGGTCTAGCGGGTGTTCTACAAGGCATCATTGAGGCCGCATTGTGGCCTGTGGCAACGAAAATTTTACTTGCTCCACAGCGACGTCCGATTGACGTGGATCACAATCGCCCACTCTAGTATCTGGGCCGCCTGCAATGTCATCATTCAAAAAATCAGATCTATCCTCTTTTCAGGCTCGCACGCGAATTGCCGTCATTTTTGTCACCGTTTGTTTTGCCATTTTATTAAGTCGGCTGGTCTGGCTCCAACTCATTAGTCATAGCAAATATTCCACCTTGGCCGAGAATAATCGCATTGCGATTGTTCCTGCGCCGGCGATGCGGGGCCTGCTGATTGACCGTAACGGCATTGTGATTGGGCGAAATTATTCTGCCCTGACCTTAGATGTCAACGTCAGTGAAATTTCAGGCAGCGTAGACGTATTAATTGATGATCTTGCGGAAATAATATCGATCAGTCCGCGCGATCGCCGTAACTTTAAGCGCTCCCTAGAAGATGCTCGCAATATGGGAACCTTCCCATTACGATCAATGCTGACTGAGGTTGAGACGGCACGCTTTATGGCAAACCGATATCGCTTTCCTGGGGTTGAGATCCGTTCACGTAATTTTCGGGAGTACCCTTACAACGAACTTGGCTCGCACATGATTGGGTATATCGGTCGCGTATCCCAAAAAGACAAAGAGCGGATGCAATCAGAAATTAGCAATGCGACCGAAGCCGAAGATACGAGTGGATTAAAAAATGCATTTTTGCCCGGTATTCAATACGTTGGAAAGATTGGTATTGAACAAAGTTATGAGCATGTTCTGCGCGGTGTGCCCGGCTATGATCAAGTAGAAATCACTGCTGGGGGCAGGCCGATCCGAACGCTCTCCAGCTTTCCCTCAACGCCCGGAAAAAATATCATCCTATCCGTTGATATTAAATTGCAATACTTGGTCGAGCAGTTGTACGGGAATTTCCGTGGCGCTTTTGTTGCAATCGAACCCTCTACTGGTGATGTACTGGCATTTGTCTCCAAGCCCAATTTCAATCCGAATGACTTTGTAGAAGGAATTGATGCCGTAACCTGGAAGGAGCTTAATGAATCCAAAAGCAGGCCGCTCTACAACCGACCGCTCAAAGGCCTCTATCCGCCCGCCTCCACATACAAACCCTTTATGGCATTGGCTGCCCTTGAACTAGGCATTAGAACGCCTTCTCAGGCGATTGCAGACCCTGGATTCTTTACCTTAGGTACGCATACCTTCCGCGATGACAAAAAGGGTGGACATGGCATGGTGGACATGGAGAAATCCATTGTGGAGTCGTGCGATACCTACTACTACCTGCTGGCGAGGGAAATGGGCGTCAACATGATGCATGATTTTATGGGTCCGCTGGGCTTTGGTCAAAAAACGGGCATAGACCTTGAAGGCGAAGCGGCTGGTATTTTGCCCTCTACCGAGTGGAAGAAAAAATACTTTAAGAAACCAGAGCAACAAAAGTGGTTTGAAGGTGAAACGATTTCACTGGGCATCGGTCAGGGCTATAACTCCTTTACCATTTTGCAATTGGCGCATGCCTTAGCAAACGTGGTCAATGAAGGCGCAGTGATGAAACCGCATTTAGTGAAAGCAGTAGAGGATCCGTTTACGCGCCAACAAAAACTAACGACCCCCAAAGAAAGTTATCGCCTCAACTTTAAGCCAGAAAATATTGAAGTCATCAAGAAATCAATGGTTGCCGTAAACCAAGTCGGCACCTCCGCAAGGTCATTTAAAGATGCGCCGTATACCAATGCAGGAAAAACAGGTACATCACAAGTCTTTAGCTTAAATGCAAAAGAATATAACCACGCAACCACCCCAGAATTTTTGCGTGACCACGCCCTTTTTGTTGCCTTTGCACCCGCAGAAAAGCCCACCATCGTGATTGCCTTGATTGTGGAGAATGCCGGCTTTGGTGCGCAGTACGCCGCACCAATTGCGCGTAAAGCACTTGACTTTTACATCAATGGCAAATGGCCTAAGGAGATTCCGGAATGGAAAAGGGCGCCATAAAGAAACGCATCTACCAATTTTTTTCTGGGCTTGATCCGCAGCTCGGACTCATTTTTTTAGGTATCGCTGTTTTGAGTTCGATTACATTTCTATCGGCAAGTCAAAATACACCCGTACAACTCAGCGATCAATTACGAAATCTCATTCTAGCTTTTTTAGTAATGTGGGTTGTTTCTTATATTCCGCCCAAGTGGCTTGAAACCGCAGCCGTTTGGGTTTATGTCATTGGAGTTGTATTACTTATTGCGGTTGCTATTTTTGGTCTAGTCAAAAAAGGGGCGCGGCGCTGGGTCAATGTGGGCATCGTAATTCAGCCATCTGAGCTGATGAAGATTGCGATGCCACTCATGTTGGCGTGGTACTTCCAGCGACGTGAAGGTATTCAGAACGGCTGGGACTATTTAGTTGCTGCTGTTATTCTTGCCATCCCTGTCCTTCTGATTGCCCGCCAACCCGACCTGGGCACAGCCTTGCTGGTTTTTGCTGCCGGTCTCTACGTGATTATTTTTGCTGGCCTACCGTGGCGCTGGATTTTGCCGGTGATTGGCGTGCTTGCTATCGGCGTGCTACTACTTATTATTTTCCGTGGCAGCATTTGCGCCAGCGATGTCACTTGGCCACTCTTGCATGGCTATCAAAAAAACCGGATATGCACTTTGCTGGACCCCTCTTCCGACCCCTTGGGCAAAGGATTTCATACGATTCAATCCGCGATTGCAATTGGATCTGGTGGTTTTTTTGGAAAAGGCTGGGGTCAAGGTACGCAATCCCACCTAGAATTTATTCCAGAGAAGCATACGGATTTCGTTTTTGCCGTTTATTCCGAAGAATTTGGATTTCTTGGTAACCTCTTATTGCTCGGCCTGTTCTTTGCTTTAGTTAGGCGTGGACTTGCGATCTCAGCTGGTGCGCCCACCATGTTTACTCGATTATTGGGTGGCGCAATTACCATGATTTTTTTCACCTACGCCTTTGTCAATATTGGCATGGTGAGTGGCATCCTGCCAGTCGTAGGCGTGCCATTGCCACTCATGACCTATGGGGGCACTGCGCTCGTTACTTTAGGATTTGGAGCCGGTATTTTGATGAGCATTCACCGTCATCGACGACTGGTTCAAAGCTAAATTACCTCAATAAAAAAGCCCGGGAGAACCGGGCTTTTGTTTCAGCTTAAGCGAATTACTTCTTCCGCTTGTTGACTGAGTCTTTGAATGCTTTACCAGCAGAAAACTTCACAGTTTTCGCTGCGGCAATCTTGAGTGGCTCGCCAGTCTTAGGATTACGGCCCATACGTGCAGCACGCTTGCCAGAGCTAAATGTACCAAAACCGATCAATTGAACGGAGTCGCCCTTGGTAACAGCTTTAATGATGTGCTCAATTGCTGAATTCAGTGCGAATTCTGCTTTGGCTTTTGAAATCTCAGCATCGTCAGCAATCGCTGCGATAAGTTCTGCTTTGTTCAAGTGAAGCTCCTTGTTGGTATGTATGTTGGCGCACAACGCGCTGACATGATTTTAAAC
>CANHMJ010000103.1 GCA_947461805.1 Burkholderiaceae bacterium | reverse complement strand
CGCAGCATTAAAACCCGTGGTGCCGACAAAGTTCACCGTCGGGAAGTTGGCAGCCAAAGAGCCCCTGTATGAACTTTGGGCAATATCCACATTGAGCTGACTGGCGAGTACCCCATAGTTGGCTGCTTCTGCCTGCTTAACCCAATCCGTTAGCTCTTGACCCGGTGGCAGCTTTGGATTGACGCTGTCAGCAATTGGAATGCCTTTGGCATCCTTTACTTTTGCTCTCGGATCGGCAACCACCCCTTCAATTTTCGCGTCTTTTGCCAGTGGCTTCAGTGGGGGCACTGGGTGCCCGACAATCTGCTCGAGCACGCCGCGCCGAACAATCAACTCTGCTTGGGCGGCGGTCTCTTGGGCATTGGCTAGATCAAAACGGGCCTGTGCATCATTGGCATCGACAATGGTTGCTGAGCCCACTTCAAACTTCGATTGGGCCGCTTGGAGCTGTTGTTTAATCAAGCCTTTTTTGTTCTGAAAAAGTTCGACGTTATCCTGCGCCGTGAGCACATCAAAATAGGCTTGCGATACTCGAATCACTAAATCTTGCTGGGCTTGCAAAAACTGCAAGTCTGATACTTTAGTTACTAAATCGCCTTGTTTGAATACCTCCAACGCAGCGGCATTAAAAACAGGCTGGGTTAAGCTAACCGTATAACTCTTTTGATCAAAGATGCGGCTATTGCCTTCGCCGTGTTGGAAAAACCGGGTAGCAGTGGGGTTGGCCGAAACCTGTGGAAGCAGAGTCGATAAACCTTGCCAATAAATCTCTTTATTGGCAGCGTAATTAAAGCGGGCGCTATTTAATACTGGATCATTAAATGCCGCTTCTTGATAGAGGCGCATGAGATCCATATTAGGACCAAAATTGGCGGCATCCCTTGGGTTGCTGCTGAAATTACTAAAGGCAGGAACCCCACTGGAGGTCGGCGCTGTTAATGCTGGCGGCAAGGATAGGTTTTGATTGCCTTGAATTGCGCTGGGCGTTTTAGCAGACGCATCTGGCAGCACCGTTACTTGACCGGTCGTAGGCGCATTACGGCTTTGATTTGGATTGACTGCTTGCGCCAAAACGCTTGCAGGAGAGGTCAAGACAAGCGCCCACCAAATGCCGGCACCCATCACGCGCTCGAGGGAGCGGCGCTTAAGGTGAGCGGGAACTGAAAAAAACGGCAAGGTCATTCAAATTGGCATTGGTTAAAAGGATGAAAAATGAATACTCAATGACCTTCAGTTTAAGGCTAAACCGAAGGTCAGTGCCCAAGAGCGGCGACCTAGGGTTGGAAGGCGATTTCTTTGGCTGCAATATGGGCTTGGGATTGCCCGCAGGCAGTAAAATTGGGCGATGGATCTATTACTACTGGGCAAAGCCCTTATTCTGGGGGTTGTGGAAGGCCTGACGGAATTTTTACCGATTTCCAGTACAGGGCACCTCATCTTGGTGGGTGATTTACTGGGCTTTAACGATGAGCGTGGCAAAGCCTTTGAGGTGATTATTCAGTTTGGCGCTATTTTGGCGGTGTGCTGGGAGTTTCGTAGCAAGCTGTGGTCCGTCGCCTCCACCATTAAGACGAGTAGTGCTTCTCAGCGCTTTGTGGTCAATGTCCTGATTGCCTCGATTCCGGCTATGAGCTTAGCACTGCTCTTTGGCAAATACATCAAGCAATTTTTATTCTCACCGGTACCCGTTGCCATGGCATTTATTGGTGGCGCCCTGATTATTTTCTGGGCGGAGCATCGCCAAACACAAATGGCAAACGCCAGCAGTAGTGCAGATAAAGCGGCGAAATCAGGCAGGAGGGTAATTGCATCGGTAGACGACCTCAGGCCTTTGGATGCCTTGAAGGTGGGCTTAGCGCAGTGCGCTGCGCTCATACCCGGAACGTCCCGCTCAGGAGCTACCATCATTGGCGGCATGCTGTTTGGTTTACCCAGAGCGGTTGCAACGGAGTTCTCTTTTTTCTTGGCCATTCCCGTCATTGGCGGAGCAACGGCCTATGAGCTTTTAAAGCTCTGGATCAATCCCATTCAAACCAGTGGTACAGAGACCATGCATTTTGGCTGGGCAATTGCAGTGGGTTTTGTAGCCGCCTTTATCTCCGCCTTTATTTGTGTGCGCTGGTTAATTCAGTACGTGGCCTCCCATACCTTTGTGCCGTTTGCCTGGTACCGCATTGTGTTTGGGGTAGTGGTATTGATTACTGCGTATACGGGTTTGGTGGCGTGGTCTTAGCCAGCCTGCATTTGTTTAATAAAAGGTAGTAAAATACAACCTTAAGTAATAAAATGAAACTAATTACTACCGGAGCAAATTATCATGCCTATTGCAATTAAATTATCGGACCTGTTGATTGAAGATGCAAAGCCCTATGCTCAGGCAATGCATAGATCTGTTCCAAAACAAATAGAGTATTGGGCTCGCTTAGGTAAGGTTGCCGAGGAAAATCCTGACTTACCAATTAACATGCTACAAGACATGCTTGTGAGTATTGAAGAGGTAAAAGCTGGCAATCTAAATGAGTATCAATTTGGATGATTGTTCTAACTACACCACGCTTTGATAGGGCAATTAAGAAGATATCACCTCCTGAAAAAAAAGCCATTGATCAGGTTATACGGGAGATTATTGGCAATCCCCAAAAGGGCGAAATGAAAAAAGGTGATCTAGCTGGCACAAGAGTTTACAAGTTTAAGTTTAATAACCAACAAATGCTCTTAGCTTATTCAGTTAGTCTAGATACAACTAAGATGGTGTTAATGGGATATGGTGTGCATGAAAATTTTTATCGAGATCTAAAGCGATAAAAACTTGAGTAAAAGTGTGCATGTAACCCCATATCGCATGTGTACATAATGCCCATAAAATCTCCTCACCTTTAATCAATACCTAATAATTCGATGAACATCGCAATTGACGCCCTCACTAACAATATCCAATTGGCTTTGGCGCCAGTGTTCTTGCTCACTGCAGTCGCTACCTTGGTTAGCGCGATTTCAACTCGGTTAGCAAGAACAGTAGACCGGATGCGCTTTGTACAA
Organism: Burkholderiaceae bacterium; assembly: GCA_947461805.1. Taxonomy (GTDB): domain Bacteria; phylum Pseudomonadota; class Gammaproteobacteria; order Burkholderiales; family Burkholderiaceae; genus Polynucleobacter. The sequence goes on along the minus strand of CANHMJ010000103.1, from coordinate 1,964 downwards.
AATGCCCTATATGGGAGCCCAGCGCTCTCTGACAAGTTGCGCATGCACTACGAGGGTGAGCTACGGGAATTCAAGACGCGGGGCCGCCTATGTACCGTTGCCATCTTCTTTAATGTGCTCAGCGGCGTATTGATTTCCTTAACGGTATTAGAACTGTTCTTCTTTCAGACTGGCTCAGTAGCACTTCTGCAGACTAGCTATGTCGTTGCGACTTTTGTATTGGGTTTAATCTCCTTTATGACCTCCCTACTCATTGTCTTGGCAGAGGTAATGTATGCCTATCGCTCCGCGAGTTGGGATATGCCACCATCATGAACACAGCAGTTATTTATTACCTTATTGAATTAGGTCACCCCATTTTTTTCTGGAATACCCCATGATTAAGAACCCCGCCTCAATCAATACCATTAGCGCTAAGAAAATCCTCATTACCGGCGGTGCTGGCTTTTTAGGCTCTCACCTCACCGAGAAGCTACTCTCGACAGGCAATGACGTGTTGGTGGTGGACAATTTCTTCACGGGCAGTAAACAAAACATAGCGCACCTATTGGGTAATTCCCGTCTCGAGGTGATGCGCCACGATGTCACTTTCCCTTTGTATGTAGAGGTGAATCAGATTTATAACTTAGCCTGCCCTGCATCGCCCGTGCATTACCAGTATGACCCGGTGCAAACGACCAAGACCAGTGTGCATGGCGCGATCAATATGCTGGGACTTGCTAAGCGAACGCGTGCGCGGATCTTGCAGGCCTCGACCAGTGAGGTGTATGGCGATCCTGAAGTGCATCCCCAGCCCGAGTCGTATTGGGGGCGAGTTAATCCGATTGGTATTCGGTCCTGCTACGACGAAGGCAAGCGCTGCGCCGAAACCCTCTTTTTTGATTACCACCGCCAGCACCAGCTCGACATTAAGGTGGTGCGTATTTTTAATACCTATGGCCCGCGCATGCACCCCAATGATGGCCGAGTGGTCAGTAACTTCATTGTGCAAGCCTTGCAAGGTAAAGACATCACCATTTATGGCGATGGGCAACAAACCCGTAGCTTTTGTTATGTCGATGATTTGATTGACGCCATGGTCAGAATGATGAATTCTGAGGCCGGCTTTACCGGTCCCGTGAACACCGGCAATCCAGGCGAGTTCACCATGCTGCAGCTCGCCGAAACGATTCTGCGCCTATCCAATAGCAAATCCAAATTGGTCTTTGCGCCATTACCATCGGATGACCCTAAGCAGCGTCAACCCGACATCACTCTAGCCAAAGCCAAGCTTGGCTGGGAGCCCAAGGTGAATCTGGAGGATGGCCTGAAAGAAACGATTGCCTACTTTAAAGCCCTCTTGGCTAATACCTAACCGACATCGCACTCGCGCACTCTGTGGAAAATAAACCGAAGTATGTGAGCTTGGTAGGTCAAGCCGATCGCACCGATCGCATTCGGTCTTTTGTATTGCGCGCTGGGCGCCTAACCGCTGGCCAGCAGCGCGCGCTCGATGACTTAGGTCCCGAGTTTTTGGCGCCTTTTCAGCATCAGCCATTTGATTGGGCGAGCACATTTGCCCATTCCAGAGCGGGTGGTTCAGGCGCAACCCGCCCCCGCATTGTCGAGATTGGTTTTGGTATGGGCGAGACCACCGCTACCATTGCAGAGTTGCGCCCGGAGGATGACTTTTTGGCGATTGAAGTGCACCTACCTGGAGTCGGTGCATTACTCAAGCGCATTGGAGAATTAGACCTCACTAATTTGCGTTTAATTCGGCACGATGCAGTCGAAGTGCTCGAACACATGATTGCAGAAGACTCCTTGGATGGCATCCACATTTACTTTGCAGATCCGTGGCATAAAAAACGCCACCATAAGCGCCGCTTGATACAAGAGCAATTCGTAGAACTGTTGGCATCACGCCTAAAGTCTGGCGGCTATTTGCACTTAGCAACCGATTGGCACAACTATGCCGAGCAAAT
>CANHMJ010000102.1 GCA_947461805.1 Burkholderiaceae bacterium | reverse complement strand
TTAAATGGCTCGATCAAAAATGAGCGCAGAAAAAATACCGCGCAAATGACTGGGAAAAAACTGGCGGAGTATTCAAGCCACAAGGGCATGCGAGTAATACCAGCTGCTTTTCGTTGCGGTGCAAATATGAGCTTATCTGCTACCCAAGCGATGCCAGTAACCACAACAAGGATAAATAGGATGAGTGCGAAGTTCATTTATCGTCTACCTGCAAAATAGCTAAAAAGGCTTCCTGCGGAATTTCCACGTTACCTACTTGCTTCATCCGCTTCTTACCTTCTTTTTGCTTTTCAAGTAATTTGCGCTTACGCGATATATCGCCGCCATAGCATTTAGCCAATACATTTTTACGTAGGGCTTTTACGTTTTCACGCGCGACAATCCCGCTGCCGATTGCCGCCTGTATCGCCACATCAAACATCTGCCGCGGAATAAGGCCGCGCATCTTAGTAACGACATCTCGGCCGCGGGATTGGCTATTACTGCGATGCACGATGATCGATAGTGCGTCGACTTTTTCACTGTTAATCAAAATATCGACTTTGACTACATCAGCTACACGGTACTCCTTAAACTCATAATCCATGGAGGCATAGCCGCGCGAGACCGACTTCAGCCGGTCAAAGAAATCCAGCACGATTTCTGCCATCGGAATTTCATAGGTCAATTGCACCTGCCTACCCAGGTAGTTCATATTGGTTTGTACGCCGCGCTTACCAGTACAGAGCGTAATGACTGTGCCAACATACTCTTGTGGCATATATAAATTGACGGTAACGATCGGCTCGAGGATGGCCTCGATCTTCGATGGATCAGGCATCTTCGATGGGTTATCGACTACCAATAGAGTTCCGTCGCGTTGCTGCACTTGATACACTACCGTAGGCGCGGTAGTAATCAAGTTCATGTCATATTGGCGCTCTAGGCGCTCTTGCACAATCTCCATGTGCAACAAGCCCAAGAATCCACAGCGAAATCCAAATCCCAATGCTTGGGATACTTCGGGTTCATAGAGCAGCGATGCATCATTTAACTTGAGCTTTTCAAGCGACTCACGCAGCTGATCGTACTCATTGGCCTCTACGGGGTAAAGGCCTGCAAATACTTGGGACTTCACTTCTTTAAATCCGGGTAATGGCGCACTTGCCGGAGTGCGGCCCTGCTGACCGGTTGCATGCGTTACGGTGTCGCCAACTTTAGCGGCCTTCAGCTCCTTAATACCGGCAATAATAAAACCCACTTGCCCGGCACCTAAATCGGGGCGATCAATTGACTTCGGACTAAAGACGCCCACATGCTCCACCAAATGGGTTGAGCCATTTGCCATCAATGTAATCTTCTCTTTTGGCTTCAGTACGCCGTTCACAACCCGCACCAGCATGACTACGCCAACGTAGTTATCAAACCAAGAGTCAATAATCAAGGCCTGCAACGGTTCTGTAACACTTCCCTTGGGCGGAGGTACGCGCCGAATCATTTCTTCCAGCACGTCTGCAACACCAAGGCCTGTTTTGGCAGAGCAGGTCAATGCATCGGTTGCATCGATGCCAATCACATCTTCAATCTCTTGTTTGGCACGCTCTGGATCGGCACTTGGCAAATCAATTTTATTTAAAACGGGTACAACCTCGACACCCAGTTCGATGGCGGTGTAGCAATTCGCGACGGTTTGCGCTTCAACACCCTGGCTAGCATCGACCACCAGCAACGCGCCCTCACATGCCGAAAGTGAACGACTCACCTCATAGGAAAAGTCAACGTGTCCGGGGGTATCAATTAGATTCAGATTGTATGTTTTGCCATCCTTCGCTTTGTAGCTCAGGGCTGCGGTTTGGGCTTTAATGGTGATTCCGCGCTCACGCTCAATGTCCATTGAATCAAGGACCTGGGCTTCCATCTCACGATCAGATAAGCCGCCGCACAGCTGAATAATGCGATCCGCAAGGGTCGACTTGCCATGGTCGATGTGGGCGATGATAGAAAAGTTGCGGATTAAATCCATGGTGTTTTATCTAAATTAGCAAAAACACCTTGTCGCAGCACACAGGATGATGCACTGCAATAAGTTGTCTTGCCTCAATTGTACTGGTTGAGGCTAAAACCCATTTCTTTTGCCCTTCCTAGGGGTATTTGTGCCGTTTACGGGGCTTTTGGTCTTAAAGGGACAATTAGCGTACTGTCTGCGCGTCGCACAAACAGAGCAATCGCCCGATTTGCATCCAAGCCTTTAGTTAGTCCCTCAAATTGCTTTACGCCCGTCACATCGCTATCGCCAACCCGCACAATCACATCGCCCACGCGGATTCCAGACCGGGCAGCAGCTCCCTCTCCTAGGCTGGTAATTTCAACCCCAGACTTGACGTTTAGCTCCCGTTTTTTGGCATCGGATAATTCGGTTACCCCAAGTCCAAATGGGTTATTGCTGGTTGCTGCGGATGCCGGGCTATCTGGCTTTTTAGCTGCGGCAGTTTTTGTACTGGCCTCGGCATCGGCTACCACGACAGAAAGGTCACGCGCCGACCCTTTACGCCAAACCTGAACCGTTGCCTTCATGCCCGGCTTCGTTTCGCCAACGATGCGTGGGAGATCGCTTGATTTGCTAATGTCGCGCCCATTGAAGGCCAAAATGACATCACCAGCCTCTATTCCGCCGGTCGCTGCCGGACCGTTTGGCTCGACATTACGCACGTATGCGCCGCGGGGACGCCCAAGACCCAAGGTCTCCGCCATTTCTTTGCTCAGGTCACCCAAGGCAACGCCAATCCGGCCGCGCACCAACTTACCTGTGGCGCGCAATTGATCCGCTACGCGCATCGCCTCATCAATCGGAATGGCAAAGGAAATTCCCATATAACCACCAGAGCGACTGAAGATTTGAGAATTAATACCAATGACTTGGCCAGAAGTATTAATCAAGGGACCGCCCGAATTGCCTGGGTTAACAGCCACATCGGTTTGGATAAAGGGTAAATAGTCGCCGGTGTCTCGGCTTTTGGCCGACACAATTCCTGCAGTAACCGTGTTCTCTAAACCAAATGGAGAGCCAATGGCCAAGACCCACTCACCGACCCGCAACTTAGAGGAGTCGCCCAATGGGAGCTTTGGTAAACCGGTGGCCTCAATCTTAAGCACAGCAATGTCAGTTCGCTTATCTGCACCAAGCAACTTAGCCGTAAATTCCCGCTTGTCAGTTAAGGTGACATAAATCTTATCGGCACCTTCGACCACATGGGCATTTGTAAGGATCAAACCAGTGGAATCAATGATGAAACCAGAGCCAACACCACGCTCCGCTTCGCGCGGTTGTCCGGGTGTAGATGGTCCAGATTTAGGGGTGCCTGGCATCGGTACGCCAAAGAAGCGCCGAAAAAACTCTGCCTGCTCTTCCGAGGCACCAGGGGGAAGTCCGCCTTGAGCTTGTTGTGCAGCGGCCCGCTGCTCTGTAGTGCGAATATTAACCACGGCAGGACTGGCCTTTTCGACCAAGTCGGCAAAATCAGGTGCCAATACCCTTGTCGACTGGGCCACAGAAACAGGCATAAACGCAAGCTGACCCAAACTCAGGGTCGTTAATACCGCTAAAAAAGTCTTTTTCATGTTGTGTGCAGCCCCTGCGAGCCTAATTAGATATAGATGCCTAGATATTAGGTCAACTTACCAAAAATCAAGGTACCGTTAGTACCCCCAAAGCCAAAGTTGTTTTTGATGGCATGGTCGATTTTGAGGTCACGCGCTGTATTTGCGCAGTAATCCAAGTCGCACTCGGGATCTTGGTTAAAAATATTAATCGTCGGCGGTGATTTCTGGTGATGCAGGGCCAAAATGGTAAAGACGGATTCAAGTCCACCAGCCCCACCCAATAAATGACCTGTCATGGACTTGGTTGAGTTGACCACTACCTTTTTAGCGTGGTCACCCAAAGCCGCTTTAATTGCCTCAGTCTCATTCTTATCGCCGAGCGGCGTTGAGGTGCCATGCGCATTCACGTACTGGATTTGATCTGAATTGAGGCCTGCATCACGCATCGCGTTTTGCATGCAACGCTTGGGGCCATCCATATTAGGGGCGGTCATGTGATACGCGTCTCCACTCATACCAAAACCGAGCAACTCGCAGTAAATGGTTGCGCCACGGGCACGGGCATGCTCATACTCTTCCAGCACCACAACGCCAGCGCCTTCACCTAATACAAAGCCATCACGGTCTTTATCCCAAGGGCGGGAAGCAGTAGCGGGATCATCATTACGGGTCGATAAAGCCCTGGCTGCTGCAAAGCCACCCACACCCAAGGCGGAAATAGTCGACTCTGCACCGCCAGCCACCATCACATCAGCATCACCGTATTGGATTAAGCGCGCAGCCAGGCCAATGCTGTGCAAGCCAGTTGTGCAGGCAGTCACGGCAGCCACATTGGGGCCTTTGAGGTTGAACAGAATGCTCAAATGCCCCGAAATCATATTAATGATCGAGCCAGGAACAAAGAAAGGAGAAATTCGGCGTGGGCCACGGGCAAGCAATTCAGCACCCGTGTCTTCAATCATCGGCAAACCGCCAATGCCAGAACCCACCATAACACCAATACGCTCGGCATTTTCTTCGGTGATTTCAATGCCACTGTCTCGAATCGCCTGTGTGCCAGCAGCAATGCCGTAATGGATAAAGGTATCCATGTGACGCGCTTCTTTAGCTGAGACGTACTCTTCTACATTGAAGTCTTTCACTTCACCCGCAAAATGAACGCTCAGCGGGGTGTGATCGAACTTGGTAATGGTGGCAATACCGCTTTTGCCACTCATGACGCTAGCCCATGCAGTGTCAACTGAATTGCCTACCGGGGAAATAATCCCCAGGCCGGTGACAACCACGCGGCGCTGGTTTTTCATTGCAGACACAGCCTTGGGCCTAGCTCAGGAATTAACCCTGGGCTTTTGATTTAGCAAAATCGATTGCGAGTTGAACGGTCGTAATTTTTTCAGCTTCTTCGTCTGGAATTTCAATACCAAACTCATCTTCCAAAGCCATAACC
>CANHMJ010000101.1 GCA_947461805.1 Burkholderiaceae bacterium | reverse complement strand
GGCGCTTCTTCCATCATGGGCTCGATTAACATCATCGTCACCATCTTGAATATGCGTGCTCCCGGCATGACCTTAATGAAGATGCCCATGTTTGCATGGACATGGTTGATTACAGCCTATTTGTTGATTGCAGTAATGCCAGTATTGGCGGGCGCGATTACGATGGTTCTAACCGATCGCCACTTTGGCACCTCATTCTTCTCCGCCGTAGGCGGTGGTGATCCTGTGATGTACCAGCATATCTTCTGGTTCTTTGGCCACCCAGAGGTCTACATCATGATTCTTCCTGCATTTGGAATTATTAGTGAAGTGATTCCTGCGTTCTCTAGAAAGACCTTATTCGGTTACAGCTCGATGGTGTATGCCACAGCCTCCATTGCGATTTTGTCGTTCATCGTTTGGGCGCATCATATGTTTGCGACTGGCATGCCAGTAACAGGTCAGTTGTTCTTTATGTACGCCACCATGCTGATTGCAGTTCCGACCGGCGTCAAAATCTTCAACTGGATTGCAACCATGTGGAGGGGTTCGATGACATTCGAGACTCCAATGTTGTGGTCCGTTGGCTTTATTTTCGTATTTACGATGGGCGGCTTTACAGGCCTGATTCTGGCAATTGCCCCAATTGATATTGGCGTGCAAGATACCTACTACGTTGTGGCTCACTTCCACTATGTCTTGGTAGCAGGCTCCCTCTTTGCGATGTTTGCCGGTTTTTACTTCTGGTGTCCAAAATGGACTGGCTACATGGCCGATGAATTCCGTGGCAAAGTGCATTTCTGGGGTTCGATGATTTTCTTTAACCTCACTTTCTTTCCAATGCACTTCTTGGGTTTGGCTGGTATGCCGCGCCGGTATGCCGATTACCCAACGCAGTTTGCTGACTTCAACATGATTGCATCGATTGGCGGTCTGGGCTTTGGTTTGATGCAGGTGTATTTCCTCGTGTTTGTTGTGATGCCCGCTTACCGGGGTCATGGCATCAAGGCGTCTGATAGCCCATGGGATGGCGCTAAGGGCCTAGAGTGGACTATTCCTTCACCAGCGCCGCACCATACTTTTGAAACACCGCCAAAAGTTAGCTAATTATCACTGTGACCCAGGAAACCAAAGACATGTATAAATCAGCTCAGGCAGCGCGTAACCGCCGCTTGGGTCTGATTATGCTCAGCGTCGCCTTTGTTTTCTTTATGGGCATTGTGATGAAACGAGTTATGTTGGGTTAAGGCCTAAAAAATTATGGCCAACATCAAAACCATTAATCGCCAAATTCTGCTGAAGCTGTTGCTAGCTTCCATTTTGATGTTTGGTTTTGGCTATGCTTTAGTGCCACTCTATAAAGCACTGTGTGAGGTCACTGGTATCAATGTCGTGACCAATAAAAACAATTACGGTGTGCGTGCCCATGGGGCAACCAAGCTAGAAAATACCCAAGTCGACTATTCACGCAAGATCGTCATTGAATTTGACTCTAATACGCGCGGCCCGTTTTCATTTAAACCAATGAAGAACTACCTCGAAGTGCATCCTGGCGAGATGGCAGAAATTGTTTACAAGGTATCGAATAATCTAAGTCGATCCGTTGAGGCGCAGGCTATACCGAGTTATGCGCCCAAAGCCGCAACCGAATACTTCACCAAATTAGAGTGTTTCTGTTTTCAGCAGCAAACCCTGAATCCACATCAAATGCGCGATATGCCGGTGGTTTTTGTGATTGATCCCAATTTACCCAAAGACGTTAAAACGATTACCCTGTCTTATACTTTTTTTGAGCTGGGTGTGGGCATAAAGCCAGCAGGATCAAGTACGCCGCAATCAGTAAAGACGGCCTTATGAAAAAGCAAAGTAGTTTTTTGCAGTCCATGAAGGCAGTCATGTGGGGGTTTTTGGGTGTACGTAAGAAGTCGGGATTACAGGATGATGCAGCCAGTTTGAGTTTTGTGCACATCATCCTTGCTGGGATTTTGGGGGCAGTTATTTTTATGTCTGCCTTGTTGTTGATTGTAAAAATGGTTGTATCAAGTTAACACTAATTTCGAGTAAATAGAGAGAGCACAATGTCGTCTAATTCAACCCCATACTATTTCGTTCCCAGTCTATCTAGACATCCCGTAATGGCTAGCATTGGCCTATTGGGTTTTGGAGGCGGCATGACTGGCTGGGTGAACGGCTATTCATGGGGTGCTGCATTAACCATTGCCAGTGTGGTGTATATCCTGTTTGTGCTTTACAAATGGTTCGGCGATGCAATCTCTGAGTCCAATTCAGGCAAAAATAGCATTAACGTCGATGTGTCGTATCGCTGGTCGATGAGCTGGTTTATTTTCTCGGAGATTATGTTTTTTGCGGCCTTCTTCTCCGCATTGTTCTATGCGCGCAGTATCTCAATGCCTTGGCTTGGTGATATTGAAAGTAAATTACTCTGGCCTACCTTTACCGCAGTGTGGCCGAATGATGGCCCTGCCGGCTTAGTAGAGCAGTTTTCAACCATGGGTCCATGGCCGATTCCAACCATTAATACTTTGCTCTTGTTGAGCTCTGGTGTAACGGTGACATGGGCTCACCATGCTATTCGCGAGAACAACCAAAAGCATGCGGTGTATGGCTTAGCGGCGACTGTATTCTTGGGCGCCATCTTTTTAGGCTTTCAGGTCTACGAGTACATTCATGCGTATCAAGACTTAAATCTCAAACTAACCTCGGGCATTTACGGTTCAACCTTCTTTATGTTGACCGGATTTCATGGATTTCACGTCTTCTTAGGTGCATTGATGTTGGCTGTAGTCTTGCGCAGAGCCATTCGTGGCGACTTCACTGCGGATAACCATTTTGCCTTTGAAGGCGCCTCATGGTATTGGCACTTTGTTGACGTCGTTTGGCTTGGACTCTACGTCGTCATTTATTGGATGTAAGTGCGGGATGAACGGGCCAGCAATGGCAAGTTCAACCGAAGACGAAATCGGCCAAGTTTATTGGCCGATTTTGATTCCGGTGGGTTGAATATAGCCTAAGGAATAAGCAAGCCAAATGCCTAAGAAAAGAGCAATGGATAGGCCGATGCGTAGCATGAGCGAATGAACCATCCGAGAGCTATTGCCTTTGTCTTTCATCATGTAATACAAAGCCGAGCCGAGGCTGGCAATAATCAGTAAAAGGGCAGCAGGCATAATCCATTTCATAAGCGAATCCTACCATTGAATATTTTTTCTAGCTTGCTGCACAATCGCGTGATTCCAACCATTGCCATGGCAGTGGTGATGTCGATTGGTATTAGTGCAGGCCTTTGGCAGATGAGCCGAGCCGCTGGAAAAATCGAGAAAGCAGAAAAACTCGCGTCCCAGATTGCGCTTCCGCCACTTAATCTGAATACAAAACCACAATGGACCTTAGCCGAAGCAGATAGCCGGCGCTTGCTTGTGGAAGGTGAGTTTTTAGTCGATCAGGCGATTTGGTTGGATAACCGCCCACAGCCAGGTGCAGCGGCATCGAAAGGCGGCGCAGGTCAATCCGGATTTTATGTGTTGATGCCGCTTCAAGTGACTGGCCTGGGGAACACCGTCATTTGGGTTCAGCGCGGGTGGGCTCCCCGTAGTCGAGAGGACCGCATGGTACTGCCACCGATTAATACCCCCGGCGGCAAGATGCGTATTGAGGGCATTGGGATTGCCCAGCCCGACCGGGTATTTGAGCTGGGGGATGGTGGGGTGGGCGGCAATAGTCCGGTGCGAATACAGCAAAACCTGGATCTGACTAAGGAGGCAGGGCGCCATCAGTGGCAACAAATCCCCTTTGTTTTGAAGCAAATCAGTGAACTCGAAAAAGATGGCTTAATGCGAAATTGGACCGCGGCAGCAAGCGGCGTCGAACGCCATTATGCTTATGCATTCCAGTGGTTTGCACTCGCGCTGAGTGCCTTCTTATTTTGGTTGATTCATGGATTGTTGCGAATTCGCCAAACAACAACAAGGTAGAACGATAGTGGAAGATAAAGAGCTGTTGATACCGGCGGCGCAACATGAGGCGCCGATACCAAACGCACAAACGCGCCGTGGCCGCATTCAAATGCTGCTGCTACTGTTTGCATGCGCTCTACCGGTTATTGCGTCCTACTTTACGTTTTATGTTTTAAAGCCAGAAGGTGGGAAAACCAATTACGGTAGGCTGATAACGCCCCCAGAGCAGGCGCAATCGGCTTGGTTTAATCTGCCTCTAGAAGGAAAGTGGACGCTCTTAGTTGCGCGTCCTGCCGCGGAGTGCGTCAGCCAAAATGAAGCCTGTTTGCAAGCCTTATTTTTAATGCGGCAGGTACGCGTTGCGCTGGGTAAGCAAAGTCCACGTACGCAATTGGTTTGGGTTGTAACCGATGGCATGCCGGTCGATCCGCAGGTAAGGCGGGCATATGATGAGCAGACCGCTGGATTTTTTATTGTGAATGCACCTACCGCTGCAGCAGAAAAAGCACAGTGGATCAATTGGCTTGATGCTAACCAAGGCGGCAAGGACATTCAGCTCCTCAATCCCTTTGGTGAAAAGATGATGCAGTTTGCTGTCACCGCAGATCCAAAAGAATTTGCTGGTATGCGCAAGGATCTGGAGAAGTTACTCAAAGTAAACCAGGCGGGCGAAAAGATTCAATGAGCAATAGCGCAGTCCTCTTTCTGGAGTTAGCTGCAATCGCAATCGTATTTGCGGGCATACCGCTGGCGTATCTATTTTCACGCCCAAGCCTCAATTTATTTCAGCGACTCAATTGGACTATTGTCTTTCTGACATTTGATTTAATCGTATTCGGTGCTTTCACACGATTAAGCGACTCTGGTCTTGGCTGCCCCGATTGGCCAGGATGTTATGGCACCTCAAATCCGTTTCGCGTGATGGAGCAGATTCGTTTGGCGGAGGCAGCCATGCCAGATGGCCCTGTGACTGAAGTCAAGGCCTGGATTGAAATGCTGCACCGCTATTTAGCAATGACCGTTGGCGCATTGATTGTGTTGCAAGTTGGCTTAGCGACCGCCAAAGCAAAGGAATTAGGCACAAAAGCCATCGTAG
>CANHMJ010000100.1 GCA_947461805.1 Burkholderiaceae bacterium | reverse complement strand
TGTTTTTTTGTGCCAAAAGCCAATCAATCGCCTTTGCTTCCAAATGATTGTCGGTGTAATCCAAATCATTTGCTGCGCAATAAATTTCCATGCGATTACAAGTCGACAAAATCGCCACTTCAGGCGAGCTTGCTGCATTGGTACCTTTGAGATAGGCTCTTAAATCCAGCAAGGCATCGCGTAATACCTCAGGAGCAACGGCCACACTCTCCCGAATATCAATCGGTGCAGTATGGTGATTTACGCCTAGGTTGAGTAGTTTCATTTTGATATCCGCTTAAGCAAACGGTCCATTGAGGCGAATCGTTTCCCAATTGAGGGCCATTGCAATCGAGACCCATACTAAGTAGGGGACCATCAACCATGCCGCTAGGCTCGATACCGGAATCATCGCCACAATAATGGCGGCTACCGATGCCCATAAAAAGACCGCTTCGATCATTGACCAATCCGGGCGATGCAGCTTGAAATACAAGACACTCCACAGTATGTTGAATGCGCCATTCAATAGGAATAAAACGCTCACCATGGATTTTTGATTGGCGCTCGAATTACGACTCCAAAACTCGATCCAGGCAAATGCCGATGCAATAAAAATGCAAGTCCATACCACCCCAAAAGCCCAATCGGGTGGTTTCCATGGTGGCTGCAATAAGGCTTTGTACCAAGCTCCCACTTCCGTCGCAAGACCGCCTGCAATCGCCACAATCAAAACCCAGGCCGCAGCAGCCAGCACATGCTTTTGAAGAAGGAAGTCCGCTGTACTCATTCTTTAGGCCTTGGCAATACCCAAGAGGTGCCCCATGTCTTTAAAGAAAATCTTGACGTGGGCCAGGGGCTTCTTACGTACCAACTTTTTATGCATATACGACTCGAAGGTCAGCTTTTGTACATCCTTGTCCTCGCACATCTTCACAAAGCTCTCGCGGCGCTTATTGGTGGTGTACCAAAAGTACTGCATGATACCGAGCACAATGAAGGTTAAGCGGTGTTCTTTCATAAAGCGCTTACGAGCGAGTTGCAAGCATGCGGGATTCTTGCTCTCTAAGAATTCCATGACTGACTCACCGGCTAATTGGCCGCCGAGCATGGCGTAATAAATGCCTTCGCCCGATGCTGGAGCGACGACTCCAGCGGCATCGCCGGCGAGAACCACCTGCTTGCCGTCATCCCATTTTTTCAGGGGCTTCATCGGCAAGGGTGCGCCTTCGTGACGAACGAGCTCGGCATTTTCGAGGCCAATTTCTTTACGCAACTTGCCAACAGCATGACGCAATGAAAAACCTTTATCTGCGCTGCCCGTTCCAATACTTAAGGTATCGCCGTGTGGAAATACCCAGCCATAAAAATCTGGGGACAGAGGTTTTTGGTAAAACACATCGCAGCGATCCGGGTTATACGAATCGGGCTTTACCGCGGGTGTCTTCACAATCTCATGATAAGCAAAGACATAATTGGCTTCAGCGCATCCCTTCACGCCAGCGCTGCGGCCCACTTGCGATTTAGCACCATCCGCACCGATCACGGCCCTAGTCAAAATGCTATCCATAACGCCTTCAGCAGTGGACTTGTTATCGCGTACCTTAAAGTGAATGCGCGCTAAGTCGCCTTCACGCGTCAGCTTTTCAAAAATACCATCGCGTCGCTCTGCTCCATGTTGAACAGCGCGGTTACGAAGCCACTCATCAAATTGCGAGCGGTCAACCATGCCAACAAAGCCATTCTCAATCTGAATATCGACTTTCTTACCCGCTGGCGAAATCATGCGCGCCGAGGTTGACCTAGCAACCAGCAGCTCATCCGGAATAGCAAAATCTTTAATGAGACGCGGCGGTATCGCGCCACCGCAGGGCTTGATGCGCCCCCGTCGATCGAGCAGCAATACGCTCTTGCCTTTTTTGGCGAGAGTTTCAGCCGCAGTAGCGCCAGCTGGGCCACCGCCCACCACGACCACGTCATAGACAACGGAATTTTGGTTTGTTTGCATAATTACTTCTCCACTTTCGAAGCTAAATAAGCTGATGCGATAAATAATCCGGACTCAATACTGAATACACTGGCGTAGGCTAATGATTGACTTTCCATCAGCGCTCTAGCCACATCGCTGGCGGCGGCTCCAAGTAGTCCACCCATACCAAAGGCAATGGCTTGCGCACCACCCCAGAGGCCAATACGAACACCCTCTTTTCCAGCGCCGCCCGCAACCGCCAAGCGCATCATTGAAGCAATTGCGGCGATTGAAAACGCGCCATTGGCTAGGCCTAATGCAAAGACATTGAAACGTAGTGGCCAATCGGGTCCAACCATGCTGCCAATTGCGAGACCCAGCATGGCTAAACCCGAAGCAACGCAGCCGTAAATCATCCACAGGCGCAATGATCCACAATAGGCACGCAATCGACTCGAGCCGCAAATCGCAACGAGTAACATGCCCATCAGCACACCCGAGTGCTGTACTCCCGATAGGCTAGTGGTTTCGCCTAGGCTGTAGCCGAAGACGATCCCAGCAAATGGCTCGAGGATTAAATCTTGTGAGCTAAACGCAAACATCGAAATAAAGATAAAGATAGAGAAGCGCCGCGCATCGGCATCAGCCCATACTTCGGCTAATGCTTGTCTAAATGGGGTTTTGCGTTCCGAACGCGCATGGCTGTTTTGCAATTCAGGGGTCTCGAGTCGATAGAGGGCTGCCAATACAACTAAGACGGCAATCGTAGAGATAACACCCGAAACCACCACTACCTTATACGGCTCGTAGGGATCCAAAAATTTACCAGCCATGATGCTCGTAAAAGCAAATCCAAAAATCATCATGAGCCAAACGATGGTTGCTGCCGCTGCGCGGCGCTCATCGTTTACGCCCTTGGCAAGTAGTGCCAGCAGTGAGGTGCCGCTAATACTGACGCCAATGCCAATCAAGAAAAAAGCAAAGGCGGCACACGCAATCCCCAGCATCAAATAGCTTGCCATCAATGCGGTGGAGAGTGCCGCTCCAAATCCGCCCAGGGCCAATACGCAAATACCACCAATAATCCAAGGAGTCTTTTTAGCACCGCTGTCAGAGGCGTGGCCCATACGTGGGCGAATGACTTGTATGAAGTAATGAAAAGCCACCAGCAAACCTGGCAGAATCGCGGGTAGCGCCAACTCCACCACCATGATGCGATTGAGCGTCGATGTGGTCATCACTACAATACCGCCAATGGCCGTTTGCACCAAACCCAAACGCACAATATCAAGCCAGCCGAAGCTGCTTGTACGGATGAAGGTCGGAGTAATTGCGATGCCCATTAGCGTACGCCGAATGCGTGAATGGCAAATGCGGAAACCATCATGCCGCTCACTAAGAGTGGCACACCAAAGCCGCTATAGAACAGTGCATAGCGCACGGGATCGGATAAGAACTTTCGCATCAACACCAGCTGACACACGATTAAGCCAGCAATCGCCAGTGCATAGTTACTGCGATCCCAATACAAGAGCAAGATCAGAACAATCACTTGTGGCACGACCATGACCCAACACGCCAAGCGCGCTGCGCGATCGACGCCAAGTTGGACTGGTAAAGAGCGCACGCCCATTCTGCGATCGCCCTCGATTGCCTTAAAGTCATTGAGTGTCATGATGCCGTGGGCACTCAGGCTATACAAAATTGCAAAGGTCAGTGACGGCATGCTTGGCGCCATGCCGCCTGCAAGCAGTGCTGCGCCAGTAATCCACGCCAAGCCTTCGTAACTCAATCCGCACGCCAAGTTTCCCCACCACCCATTTTGTTTGAGGCGTACCGGCGGCATGCTGTAAGCCCACGCCAAAACCAACGCGATCATGGTTGCGATGAATCCCCAGTGACCTAAAGCACTAGCGAGTAGCAGGGACAACAGCGACCACGCGATAGCAATGTATAAACCCCAGTGGCCCGGAATGCGTCCCGATGGAATGGGTCGGTTGGGTTCATTAATGGCATCGACATGGCGATCAAACCAATCGTTGGTAGCTTGACTGGATGCGCAGACCAAGGGGCCTGTGAGCAATAATCCAATCAGCATGATCTGCCAATTAGCCGTTATGGAATAGCCAGAAGAGATCGCGCCACAAGCAAACGCCCACATCGGCGGAAACCACGTAATGGGTTTGAGCAGCGTCGCAACAGCACTGATCTGAGGCATATTCATGTAAATAATTTTTACATTGACATATCGGACTGTCAACTAAATTTGACACTATTTACCCAATTAGGGCTTAGGAGTTACCCTATTATGCGGGTTTACCATTAGATTCCCAGAAGGAACCATGGTAATTAAAAAGCAGGGCTTAACGGCCCTCCCGAAATCCCCACTTCCACAGGCCTTCGCTCGAAAACGGCAAGACCAGCAAGATGTGCTCCAAAATGCCCAGCGACAGCAGAGTTGCGAGCAGTGTTTTGGACGTCAAGGCAAACGCACTCTCCGTTGCCGTAAAAATATCCATCCACAGGGGCGTAACCACGACGACTGCAAGCACAACTGAAAACGGCATCAAGTAGTTCATCGGACGGCGACGAAAGTAAGTCTGCAAATACTTGAGGTGATCCGGCAAGAAACGCTCATTTAAATTGAGTACGCCAAGGAAAATATTAATTTTGGCACTTTGACGCATCACCCACAAAATCACGAAAGCCCAAAGGCCGGTAGTGTTGACCGCATCGATGTGCAGAAGAATTAATGCGATGCCCAACACCAGCAGGGCAAGTTCATGGTGATTGATGGTTTGAAACGCAAACCAGGCGCGCTGCCAACCCTTGGCATCGGCAGGGCAGTGCACTCGCCGTGAGCCGGTAATGTAGCCCAGCAAGAATGCGAGTTCCTGCCAACCCCAAATTAGGATGGCGCAAGTGAATGCGCAGTAAGCCCCCAGCACCGTGTCTTGCGTGCTAGAGATGCTAATCCCCCAAAAGGCAAAGAATAAGATTGCGCACGATACAAAGAAAATCGGCTTGAAGAATTTTTTAGAAAATCCATCCAGCCACAAAATGACACCCGTGCTAAACCACCAAACCAGTATGGCAAATGCCAGCGGAACAATCCATACTGACATTACGCCGCATACTCCCTCTGCATAATTACCATGCTGGGGCCATGCGAATGTCGGCAGGCAATTCG
>CANHMJ010000099.1 GCA_947461805.1 Burkholderiaceae bacterium | reverse complement strand
TCCAACTCCCTGGCGCCGTATGGGCAAGCCCATGAGCAGTAACTGCAACCGATGCACTTGTCGTAATCCACTAAAACAATGCCATCTTCTTCGCGTTTATAGCTTGCCCCAGTTGGGCAGACAGGAACACAAGGGGGTTCTTCGCAGTGCAGACACGATTTTGGAAAATGGACGGTTTGCGTGTTTGGAAAAATTCCGGCCTCGTAGGTCTGCACCCGATTAAAGAAGGTGCCGCTGGGATTTGCTGCATACGCATTAAGGTCAGTTAATGGACCAGCGGATCCTGAGGTATTCCATTCCTTGCAAGAGGTGACGCAAGCATGGCAACCAACACAGACATTAAGGTCGATGACAAGTGCCAGTTGCTTCTTGTGATCCACGGTTTCATTTTTGGGATTCATGGTTTGATTCATAGTTAATAAATGGGTTGATTACGATTTATTTTTAATCATGCCGGGGACTCGATGTGCCTTCACTTGTGGCCACGTTTCCTCGGGTTCATTTTCTCCGGCTGCAGCGAGTTTGACGCGTACGTCATACCAGCCGGCTTGCCCAGTAATCGGATCAGAGTTGCTTACTGAAAATCCACCAAGAGAGAGCTCCTCTGTAATGAGGTGGTTTAGCAAGAAACCTTTTTTGGACTCATCCGATGCCGGATCAAGACTCCATGCCGATTCTGCCTTGCCGATTGCGTTCCACGTCCAGACCGTACCGGGATCAACTGCCTCAGAGTGGCGTGCCATGCATTTCACTTTGCCCCATTGGGACTCAATCCACATCCAGGCACCATCATTAATGCCATGTTCTAGCGCAGTTTTGGTATTGACGTAAAGGTAGTTGTGGCTGTGAATCTGTCTTAGCCAGGCGTTTTGGGAGTCCCATGAATGGTACATGGCCATCGGTCGTTGGGTAATCGCATTCAGACTGAATTCATTTAAGTCTGTCACTTCATCTTCGAGTGGTGGGTACCAAAATGGCAATGGATCAAAGTATTTCAGAATGCGTGACTTTAGATGCTCAGGAGGTGCCGCCCCTTTGCGCTGCCCTTTTGCAGCTAGCCTGAATTTTTGCAAAATATCAGAATAGATTGCAATCATGATGGGGTCATTTTTTTGGCGCAGTGCGTTTGCTTTACTGAAGTCCAAGTAGCCCCGGTTCCAATTGCGCATGTATTGATGCTCAACTGGCATATGGTGTTGATACACACAATTGTTTTCAGCATACCGCTGCCATTGGTCTTTATTTGGTTCTCCCCGGAGGCTTTTTTCACCGTCTTTTCCGCGCCAACCCGCTAAAAAGCCAATGCCGGAATTAGGCGCTGTCTCAAATCGTGTAATGAAGTCCGGGTAATCGACAAATTTCCTGCTGCCGTCTTCGCTTGTGAAGGCGGGGAATTTTAGGCGCGATGCGAGTTCGATTAACACCTCTTGGAAAGGCTTGCATTCGCCGGTGGGTGGAAGTACTGGGATGCGTACTGAGTCGACTGGGCCATCGTATTCGGAGATGGGTCGATCAAGCATGCTCATCACGTCATGGCGTTCTAAATACGTTGTATCCGGCAAAACAAGATCAGCAAAGTCAACCATCTCGGATTGAAAGGCATCGCAAACCACCAGGAATGGAATCTTAAATTCCCCATCGGGGTTTTTACTATTGAGTAATTCACGTACTTCCATGGTATTCATCGTGGAGTTCCATGACATATTGGCCATGAAGATCATTAATGTATCAATCGAGTAGGGATCCCCTTTTACGGCATTGGTAATAACGTTGTGCATTAATCCATGGGCTGCCAGGGGGTGCTCCCAGGTATACGCTTTATCAATGCGGAGTGCGTTTCCGTTTTTATCTAAAGCAAGGTCTTCCGGTTGCGTTGGCCATCCTAAAGGCGCTTTGCCTAGGGGTGTATTGGGTTTAATGTCATCTTCAGATGAAGGGGGTTTCACATTAGGCGGAGTTTGACGTGGGTAAGGCGCCTTATGTCTAAAACCACCCGGTCTATCAATGGTGCCGATTAAGGACATCAATACCGCCAACCCGCGCGTGGTTTGAAAGCCGTTCGAGTGGGCAGCCAATCCGCGCATGGCATGAAATGCAACCGGCCTAGCAGTTACCGTTTGATGCTCTTCACCCCATGCATCAGTCCATGTAACGGGGAGCTCAAATGCTTGTTTGAATGCACTAAACGCAATTTCTTCCGCCAGCTTTTCAATGCGTGCAGTTGGAATACCAGTAATCGAGGACGCCCATTCGGGAGTGGTTTTTTCAACCTGCCGACGTAACAATTCAAAGGCAGGGGCAACTTTTTTACCTTGGTGCGGGCCTGGCCCCATAATGAATTCACCGCATAAAATTGGTGAAACACCTTTTTCAAAGCACGGCTTAGCGCTTTGGGTCTTTGCATCCCAAACGTATTTGTTGTGCGGCAAATCGGCGTTAATGGGATCTGAGTCTGGGTCGAATAAGAAGAGGCCTTCTTCGGGACCCTCATCAAGGCAAACCAGCTGACCAGAATTGCTGTAGCGCTTGAGGAAATCAGCGTCATAGTGTTCTTTGCGAATCAGTTCATGCATCAGCGCCATAAATAGAGCGCCGTCAGTACCGGGCTTAATCGGAATCCACTCATCTGCAATGGCGGAATAACCAGTGCGAACCGGGTTAATCGAAATAAAGCGGCCACCAGAGCGCTTGAATTTTGAGAGCGCTATCTTCATTGGGTTGCTGTGGTGGTCTTCTGCAGTACCAATCATGACGAATAGCTTCGCATGTTCAAGATCGGGTCCGCCAAACTCCCAAAAGCTGCCGCCAATGGTGTAGATCATGCCGGCAGCCATATTAACCGAACAAAATCCACCGTGCGCTGCATAATTCGGCGTACCAAATTGACGGGCAAAAAGACCGGTTAATGCTTGCATCTGATCGCGGCCTGTAAATAGGGCGAATTTCTTTGGATCAGTCTCCCGAATTTTTTGCAGGCGCTGGGTCAGTATTTCAAACGCGTGATCCCAGCTAATTTCCTCAAACTCACCGGCACCTCGGTCACTGCCTTTTTTTCGCAGAAGGGGCTTTGTGATTCGTGCTGGGGATTTCTGCTTCATGATGCCCGCAGATCCTTTTGCGCAGATAACGCCTTGGTTCAGGGGGTGATCTGGGTTGCCATCAATATAGACTAGTTCGCCATCGCGCAAGTGGGCTCGGATGCCGCATCGACAGGCGCACATATAGCAGGTCGTTGTCTTTATCTCGGTTGCTGGCGCTTGACTGTGAATTGGGTCGTGGATGGGGTCTTTTGAAAAAATCTTAAACATGTTCTTTTGTCTCTGGAAGTAAATTTAGTTTTAAGCTAGGCGCATTGCCAGTGCAGTGGAGGCAACTCGAGAAAAAACAGAGTCTGACCGTGACGTCAAAATAATAGGTACTGCGGTGCCGAGGATGACGCCAGCACACTCTGCTCCCGCCATATACACAAGTGATTTATACAGAATATTTCCAGCCCCTAAATCAGGCACCAGAAGCAGATCGGGGTCGCCTGAAACCGCAGACTGAATTCCTTTGGTTGCCGCAGAACTCGCAGAGATAGCATTATCAAATCCAAAGGGGCCTTCAATGAGGGCGCCTGGAAAAAATGCATTGTCCTGCTGAAGATCAACTAATATTTTGGCATCCAGCGTTGCTTGCATAGCGGGATTAATAACTTCGGTCGCAGCAACGATGGCTACTTTTGGTTTCGTTATCCCGAGTTTGAAGAGTGCCTCAAGGCTATTGAGCAAAATATCTTTTTTATGCTCAATAGATGGAGCGATATTGACTACGCAATCGCTGATGCCCAGGAGCTTGTGGTAGCTTGGGAGTTCGAATAAAAAAATATGGCTGGTTCTGCGGTTTGTTCTTAAGCCATCCTTGCCAACCACAGGTCCCATTAAGTCCTCCGTATGGAGAGAACCCTTCATCAGCGCAGACACGTTGCCTGACTTCGCGAGGGTAACGGCTGTTTTCGCTGCTGCGATTGGGTCATTGGGGGTATCAATAATCTCGATGCCTTCAAGCGTAAGTGACATACGCTCTGCAAGTGCCTCAATTTCCTGTTTTGGCCCTATTAAGACGGGAGCGCATAGTGCGTACTTTTGCAGTTGTGCCACTGTTTCGAGTGACGGCTCATTCAATGGAAAAACGACCCCCAGCCTTTTTTGGCCCTGTGATTCCTTAATCAGTAAGTTGAGGTGTGGGTATTTTTCGAGCATGACTGAGATCCACTCATCCACCAAGCGTATTGGAAATGCGGGTAGCCGCTTCACGCAGTTGTGGAATGTATTCCATTGCCTGGTTTAAGGGTAGGCGCGCAGTAGCGGCGTGAATGGCGATGGCAGCCACAGCATCACCATGCTTATCCTTCACTGGCACGGCTACACACGAAACGCCTAAGACGTATTCTTCATTATCGACTGCATATTCCGTGCTAAGAATACGATCCAACTCAGACTCCAGAAGATCGCGATCGGTAATAGTGCGGTGGGTAAATCGCTCAAGCGGAAGATTGTCTAATAAGCGCGTTCTTTCTTCCATTGGCTTATAGGCAAGCAATAGCTTTCCGCTCGCGCTGCAATGGGGCGGCAATACCGTACCGGGCGGCAGATGCAGTCGAAGCGCCCAGTTAGCCTCAACCCGGTCGAGGTAAAAGAGTTCGCCTTGCCGAAGCACTGCTAGATTGCAGGTTTCCTTTAGTTCGGCAACTAATTTACGCAATATCGAGTGACGGACGCTAGAGACGCTATCGTGGCACAAGGTCTCCAACGCCAACTTCGAGAGGCGCTCACCAGGAGCATATGCTTTTCCGCCCGGCTCGCGTACGACTAGGCTGGCTTCTTCAAAAATAGCCAGCGTCCGATGCAATGAAGCTTTTGGCATGCCCGTGATTTGCATTAATTGTGCCAAGGTGGCAGGTTGCCTGAGCGCTGCTAGCGCCTCAAGAATGACAACCCCTTTGAGCATGGATGAGTTTTCGCTGGAAGCATCCTTTTTGGGCAAATCCAGTATTTCGATTGTTTCCTGGTCTAACATGGGATTAATCTCACAAAACAATATAATTTGTTCATTTTAATGGAACAAATTGATTTTATAGTAAAAAATGATTAGTGTTTTTAC
>CANHMJ010000098.1 GCA_947461805.1 Burkholderiaceae bacterium | reverse complement strand
GCGGGGTTCGCCTCCTCATGATTGAGTTTGGAACATGGCGTGGATTACGTAAGGGCTGGATTCAGGCGGCCATCGTTCTCTCGATTATTTCTGGCCTTTTATTTTTAGCCTTAGCAGGCTAATTGGGAGCAATATGCAGCTACAGATGAACTTAGTAGAAGAGGCATGCAAGGAGCTTTACATCCGTGCATTAAAAAAATTGCCAGACGACGTAAAGCAAGGCATCGACCGTTTGAATCGCTCTGAAACGGATCAACGCGCTCAGGTTGTTTTGCAGACCATGGTGACAAACATCGCCGTAGCAGAGCGAGAAGATAATTTACTGTGCCAGGATACGGGGCTGCCGATCTATAACGTCAAGATTGGCCGTAATGTTGAATTCGATGGCATGGCATTGAAAGCCGCCATTCGCAAAGGGTGTGAACGGGCTACTACGGAGTATCCACTCCGCTCTTCGGTGGTGCATCCCATCACCCGCAAGAATAACCATACCTCCTGCGGCATTGATATGCCGGCAATACACCTTGATTTCAGTTCTGACAATGAGGTGGTTGAGATCGAAATGATTCCCAAGGGGAGCGGTTCAGAGAACAACTCCTATCTGAAGATGGCTATTCCTGCGGAAGGTATTTTAGGTGTTAAAGCATTTGTAATTGAGAGTGTTGTTGCATCGGGTGGAAAAACCTGCCCGCCAACCATCGTTGGTGTCGGCGTTGGCGGAACATCTGATCAGTGTGTAGCGATGGCCAAGCGCGCTGCTACCCGCCCAATTGGGAGCGCCTGTGCCGATGCCGAGGGCGCAAAACTTGAGCAAGAACTGAGTGCAGCGGTTAACCGCCTTGGCATTGGGCCGCAAGGCTTAGGCGGTGATGGTACTGCGTTTGCAGTTCATGTCGAATTGGCCGCAACCCACATTACGATGAATCCGGTAGCGGTCAATATGCAATGCCATTCGGCAAGGCGCGCACGTGCCACCTTTACGCCCCATGGTGTTGAGTACGGATTTTAGGAAGAGCAATGGCACATTACTATTTACCCACCCCTGTAAGCGAAGCGGATATCCGCCGCTTAAAAATCAACGATACGGTAACGCTGCAAAACACCCTTTTTGGTATTCGTGACGCAACCCAGATTCATATGTTTGATCACGGTCGCAAGACTAAATTTGATTTGACTGGCCACGCCGTCATTCATACTGCTCCAAATGTGCGTAAGGTAGCAGTCAGCGCTGAATTTCCAGCGGGGTACGAGCCCATTTGCATCGGCACAACGACATCCGATCGCATGGAACGCTTTACCCAGCCACTAATGACTCAGAATGGCGTACGCATGATCGTGGGTAAAGGCGGAATGCGTGAAGGCTCCTCTAAGGCATTTGCAGAGCTTGGCGGTGTTTACTTAGCAATTATTGGCGGCACGGCCGCTCTCGAAACCACTTGGATTGAACAAATCGAAGACGTCGATATGGATGACCTTAATCCAGAGTCGTTATGGCGTTTCAAGATCCATGATTTTGGCCCGTTGTTGGTGGCGATGGATAGCCATGGTGGCAGCATCTATCAGGAAGTCAAAAGTGATGTTGCGCGAAACAAGGTTGATGTACTCAAAAGCTTAGGAATCGAATCATGAATGCACCCCTCAATATAAAAACCCTTGAAACCGATATCTTAATTTTGGGTTCCGGCGGAGCAGGTCTTTTTGCGGCTCTGCATGCGCATCAAACCAACCCCAATTTGCACATTACGATTGCGGTTAAAGGCCTTTTAGGTAAATGCGGCTGTACGCGCATGGTTCAGGGCGGGTATAACGTCGCCTTGGCAGAAGGAGACTCGGTAGAGCGCCATTTTATGGATACCATCGAGGGCGGTAAATGGTTATGCGATCAGGATTTAGCATGGACCCTAGCGAGCATTTCAGTTGAACGTATTCGAGAGCTTGAGAATGAGCTGGGATGCTTTTTTGATCGCAATCCCGATGGCACGATTCACCAAAAGGCGTTCGCAGGACAGACTTTTGATCGCACTGTGCACAAAGGTGACTTAACCGGCATTGAAATTATTAATCGTTTGGCTGAGCAGGTATGGGCACGCGGCATCCACCGCCTTGAGGAATTCCGTGCCGTGGAGTTGATTCATAGCGCAGACGGCAAATCACTGGCAGGCGTTTTAATGCTGGATATGCAGAATGGTGAATTTACGTTGGTGCGTGCTAAGGCGGTATTGCTTGCCACCGGCGGTGGCCCAACCATGTACAAGTACCACACCCCATCGGGTGATAAGAGTTGCGATGGCCTTGCGATGGCACTGCGAGCTGGTTTGGTATTACGCGATATGGAGATGGTGCAGTTTCATCCAACGGGCCTATTGGCTGGTCCTGGAACGCGTATGACCGGTACCGTTCTTGAGGAAGGTTTGCGTGGCGCAGGTGGATATTTGCTGAATGGCAATAAAGAGCGCTTTATGGGTAACTACGATTCGCGCAACGAGCGTGCAACGCGTGATATCGTGTCGCGTTCAATTAATTCTGAGATTCGGGCAGGACGCGCAACGCCAAATGGCGGCGTCTACATTCAGATGAGTCACCTCGGACCAGATACCGTGCGGAAACTGTTTAAAGGAATGGTTGAGCGCTGTGCCGATAGTGGATTTAACTTAGCCGAAGAAATGGTTGAGGTAGTTCCAACTGCCCATTACATGATGGGAGGCCTAGTATTTAAGCCAGATTGCAGCACCGATTTGCCGGGACTATTTGCAGCGGGTGAAGATACGGGCGGAGTGCATGGCGCTAATCGCTTAGGCGGTAATGGTGTAGCTAACTCTACGGTGTTTGGTGGCATTGCCGGCGATGTCATGGCCAAGTGGGTTGTAAATCAACCTTTGGCGGAGTGCAATATGGCGGAAGTGGCGGCCAGCATCGAGGCCCATGAGGCGCCGCTAAAGCGTGCACCGGGCGATATTGAGCAAATACGCGATGCGCTAGCTGAGGTGATGTGGGATGACGTTGGTATTTCACGTACCCAAGAAAGCTTGCAGCGGGCCCGTACAAAATTGGATGACTTGGATCGCTCTCTGAACCAGATGGGCGTTGGTGATTTGCAGCGCGCATACAACTTGACATGGCAGGATTGGATGAATTTACGCAATCTGATTTTGGTGAGCAAATCGGTTACTGAGGCTGCGATTGCCCGTGAGAATTCGCGCGGCGCCCATTACCGTGAAGACTTTCCCGAGCCCGGCGAATTAGAAACCTCTTACTTTACTGCGGTGAGGCTATTGAATGCGCAGTTGATGATTGAAAATAGACCTGTATTGTTTAACCGCGTAAAGCCAGGCGAAACTATTCTGGTTGAGGAATTGGTTTAATGCCCACTCAATACGCAGAAGGTAAATTATTCTAGAAATCCTTCAGCCCATACCGCTAACACTTGCGGTTCTCATTATCTTTTGCGCCTATTTTATATTTGGCGTCTCTGGATTTGGTTCATCTATCGTTGCTGTACCTTTATTGGTTCAACTCTTTCCATTAACAACGGTAGTTCCCATGATGGTTCTAATGGATATTTGCGCTTCTTTTTATTTGGGTCGGAAATCCTCTAACGAGGCGGATAAAAAAGAACTGCTTTGGTTGTTTCCGTTTACCGTAGTAGGTATGGTGATTGGCATTACCTTATTGATTAACGCACCAAGCGAACCCTTGCTGATTATTCTCGGAATATTTGCCGGTGCGAATGGAATCAGGGTGCTAACGAAGAAAAAAGTAGAACTTCGGACCCCTATTTCTAAATGGTGGGCAATGCCTTTTGGATTTTTTGGCGGCATCTTTACGGCATTATTTGCTACCGGGGGTGCAATTTATGCATCCTATCTGGAAATGCGCATGAGGGATCCTCGCATGCTGAGGACAACCATGGCTTTTGCAATTTTAATTTTGACGGTGATGCGATTTGTATTCATGCTTGTATCTGAATTACTTTTGCATTTAGACGTCATGGTGTTGGCCATTTGCATGCTTTTACCAATGATTTTTGGATTATGGGCTGGCTCAAAAGTGCATAGCAAATTAAGTAGTTCAAAGATTCTCAGTATCTATGGAAGCATTTTGCTTTTTTCAGGATCAATGCTATTGCTGAAGGAAGTGCCAAAGCTAGTCAGGATCTTGTAAAAATATTTTGTTGGGATTCATGATGGTAAGTGGATCTAAGCTTTTTTTAATAGCCCTCATTAAGGCCATTTCAACAGAAGATTTACGCTCGATTAGTTCGGTTACCTTCGCCTGTCCAATGCCATGTTCAGCCGAAAAAGATCCATTATGCAGATACACCTGGTCATGCACTAGCTGATTTATATCGCCCCGTCTATTTTCTAAGAGTGCAGATATTTCCAGATTCATGCCTACTATGTTGTAATGCAGATTACCATCTCCTACATGACCAAAGACAATAATTTCAATATCGGGCCAAGATTTTTTTAACTTTGCATCCGTAGTTTGGATAAAGTTACTTAACTCTGAAATCGGGAGAGAAATGTCATGTTTTATGACATTTCCAAGTTGGAGCTGAGCCTCTGGGATAGTTTCCCGAATTCCCCACATTGTTTTGGATTGCTGAATAGAATCCGCCACAATGGCATCTAAAACCAGCTTAGAATCCATGGCGTCCATCAATAGATTTTGAAGATCTAACCTAATCTTTTCTTCCGACTCCATACTGGAGAGCTCGATTAAAACAGTCCAATTTGCCTGATCTTGCAATAGCTGCTGAGCCAACATAAATCGATTAGATACCAATTCAATTGCTCGGTTTGAGATCAATTCAAATGCGGTTAAGTCGGCGCTGCAGACTTTTTGCACTTGCTGTAACAGGGCAATACTGGATGCAACATCATTCACCTTTACAAACACGGTGATCTTGGTTTTGGGTAATGGGAAGACTTTTAAGGTGGCGGCAGTAATGATGCCAAGCGTACCTTCCGATCCAATAAAGAGATCTTTTAGTGAATAGCCTGTATTGTCTTTTCGAAGGCCGCGTAGCCCATTCCAGATATCACCGTTTGCGGTAACTACTTCAAGACCTAGAGTGAGGTCTCGCATATTCCCATATCGAAGAACTTGAACTCCGCCTGCATTGGTGGCTAAATTTCCACCAATCGTGCAACTGCCTTCTGCCGCTAAACTCAGGGGGAAAAGCCTATTTTT
>CANHMJ010000097.1 GCA_947461805.1 Burkholderiaceae bacterium | reverse complement strand
TGGCTTTGCGCCAGCGGTATTGCAAGACCTAACCAAGGAAGTGGCTGATCTTTCCTTTAATTCCATCACGATCGATGGCGACACTAGCACCAATGATTCATTCATTGTGATGGCGACGGGTGTATCCCCAGTCAAAATCAATAGCACGGCGGATGCCAGCTACTCGATTGTGCGGTCTGCGCTCATTGCATTTGCTCGCCGACTAGCGCAAATGATTGTGCGAGATGGTGAAGGTGCTACGAAATTCATTTCGATTGAAGTCATTGGTGGCAAGACCAATGCAGAGTGCCGCTTAGTGGCAGAAGCAGTAGCCCACTCCCCTTTAGTAAAGACGGCTTTTTTTGCCAGTGATCCCAATTTAGGTCGTATTCTGGCTGCCATTGGGTATGCTGGGATTGCCGATCTAGATGTAAACCGAGTACAGCTTTGGCTGGGCGATGTTTGGGTTGCAAAAGACGGCGGTCGTAATCCGAGCTACCAAGAGGCAGACGGGAAACGCGTAATGCAGGCTACCGAGATTGCGGTCAAAATTGATTTAGGTCGTGGCGCTGCCGAGCAGACCATGTGGACGTGTGATTTATCGCATGAATACGTTTCGATCAACGCCGATTACCGCTCTTAATCCTATGAATGAAAAACTAGATCGATTGCTGAGTCACCTCGAAACGTTTCTTCCAAAACCGTTGGATGAGGCGCAATGGAAATCATCAACCGCTTTTCGCTGGCGTCGTCGCGATAGCATCTTTGGCAGCATTGGTTTTTTACAGCCCGTAAAACATGTTGCTGATATTACTTACGACGATTTGCAACACATTGATCGTCAACGCGATGCAATTAAAGACAATACCCGTAACTTTGTACAAAAAAAACCGGCCAATAATATTCTGCTCACCGGTGCACGCGGTACAGGTAAGTCTTCATTAATTAAGGCCAGCCTGCATGCTTTTGCTAAAGATGGTCTGCGTTTGGTTGAGGTTGAGAAAGAGCACTTAGCGGATTTAGCAGACATAACGGATTTACTGGCTGATCGCCCAGAGCGTTTTATCGTTTTTTGCGATGACCTTTCTTTTGAGGAAGGCGAGTCCGGCTACAAAGCAATGAAGTCAGCCTTGGATGGTTCGATCTCCGCCCAGGTCGATAATATTTTGATTTATGCCACATCGAATCGCCGGCATTTATTGCCCGAGTATATGAAAGACAACCAAAGTTATCACCACGATGACGATGGCGAAATTCACCCGGGTGAGGTGGTAGAAGAGAAGATCTCTTTATCAGAGCGCTTTGGATTGTGGCTTTCCTTTTACCCACCCAAGCAGGATGAATACTTAGCCATCGTGGCCCATTGGCTGCGGCATTTTGGCTTGAGTGATGCGCAAATTGAGGCCGCTCGATCCGAGGCCCTCGTTTGGGCGTTGGAGCGTGGATCGCGTTCTGGCCGGGTTGCATGGCAGTTTGCAAAACACTGGACTGGCACGCACGCCTGAGCCCCCATGAGTGATGCTCGGCGCCCAGTAACCGAGGTAGCAGCTGGCATCTTGCTCGATGCGCAGCAGCGCTTTTTGATGGGTCAGCGACCCCGCGGCAAGCCCTATGAGGGCTATTGGGAATTTCCAGGCGGCAAAGTTGAGGCGGATGAAACACTTTTTCAGGCTCTGCAGCGCGAACTCCAGGAGGAGCTCGGAATCACCATTCATGGCAGCGTCGACTTAATGACGATTGAACATGACTATCCGCATGCCTATGTGCGCATTCACGTTAGCATCATTCGCGATTGGAGTGGCGAGCCTGCTGGGTGTGAAAATCAAGCCCTCTCATGGCAAGATTTGAATAGTGATCGGTTAACGGTGGATCCGCTGCTACCCGCTGCATTACCGATGATTCAAGAGCTAAAACAGTTTTATGCCGAGATTAAAACTGGCACAAAGTTAACTTGAATCGGATATCTTCCTGAATGGGGAGAGGCTTTTTGTCCCGTTCGCTTTTTAAGAAACGAACAGATAATAAGTATTTATTTGCACTGATTTCGGAAAAGATAGAATCATCTTCAAGCTCAATGCGCATGAGTTGGTAAACTTTTCCAGATGGGGCCTGCTGAAATGCGCCTTGATGGGCGACCGCATCGCGGGACTCACCCGACTGACGTAATAACTTCAAAAATAATTGGGATGATTCATTCCAGGGAATCAGGGGTGCAATGAAATTCTTTAGTAAGTCACGCCGATCGCTGGACGCGCTGCATTTCCATGCATGAAAATTAGGAAGGTCAATGGGGCTCGTGCCTCCTGGTATCGAGAGTCGCGTACGAATACCATTGAGCCATTCATTTTCAGTAATTGCTGAATTCGGTTTACCAAGCGATTGATTGAGGTGGGTGGATGCACCATCGATTTCGGCGAGGGCTTGGTTTAATACCACTTGATCTACCTTTGTCGATGATTTGAGGCCATGCAGCGCTTGCTTTTGACGTTCAAACTCTTTTAATAGCAGTGATTTGATATCACCCCGTGCGCCTATATCACCCAACTCAAATAAGGTTGCAATGGCACATTGGTGTAGTTCAGGGTCATCGGATTTGGCAAAATGGGTATAGCGCCCAAACAAATACTCCAAGCGGAGCATGTTGCGGACCAACTCATTAAAGGGATATTCGTAAACAATCACGGGATCTATTCTATGCGGAATTACCGGGCTTAGACCTATTTTTAAGAATCAATTGATGCAAGGCATCGATTTGGTGAATTAGCTTGTCAAGGCTGCCATCATTAAGAAGAATCGTATCCGCCGCTGCTAGCCGATCCTCGCGCAATGCCTGTTTGCGCATAATCTGCTCAATTTCGAGACGGTCTAAATTACTGCGCTGCATGACCCGTGCAATTTGTAGCTCCGGAGGGCAGTCAACCACGACCAAATGATCGACTACCTGAGGCCAATAGCCCGATTCAACCAAGAGGGGCACCATAAACACCAGGTACAAGGCGCCGTTTTGATGAGCTACGCTGGCTTGCCGTAGGGTTTCAGCATGAATCAGGGGGTGGGTAATGGCTTCCAGTGATTGAAGCGCGTTTGGATCATTAAATGCAAGGTGCCGCATCTTGGCTCGGTCCAAGGAGCCATCTGCTGCTAAGAATTCAGGGCCAAAACGAGCCTGAATTGCGGTGATGGCAGCGCCATGCGGGGCAGTAATGTCATGGGCAATTTGATCCGAATCGATTACGGTTGCCCCGAGCTCGGCCAAGCGCTTCGCTACTGCTGACTTGCCAGATCCAATCCCGCCCGTTAATCCAATGAGCGGAATTTGCCCTTTTAGTGCAGTGAGAGCGGAATGCGCAGGAGTTGAGGCCATATTAAGTAAATAATGCCAGCAAACGCCAAAAAGGGCCCAAATGGAAAGGCTTGCGCACGCCCTTGTTTTTGCAAGTAAAGCCACAGTAAGCCACCAATCAAGCCACTCAGGGCCGACAGGAGCACAATTCCCGGCAAGGCTTGCCAGCCCAGCCAAGCGCCTAAAGCGGCCAGCAGTTTTGCATCCCCCATGCCCAAGCCATCACGGCCTTTGAGGGAGCGATAAAGCCAATTTAATCCCCAAAAGAATCCAAATCCAACTGTCGCACCGAGGATAGCTTCTTGGGGACTACAAAAGCGCATATCTAAAAAGAGATTAAACAGTAAGCCGCCGGCAATCAGCCGAAAGGTGATGGCATCCGGAATCCGAAACGTTCGAAAATCCACATAGGCCACATAGGCCAAGGGCAGAATTAAGCCATAGCGAATCACATCAGCAAGCAAGGTGAGATCAGTCAAACAATTTGCCCCAAGTTAAAGATTGGTAAGTAGAGGATTATCACCAATCCACCAATCAAAAGTCCTACGAATACAACGAGTATAGGTTCCAGGCTATGACTCAATAAGGTAAGTCGGCTGGTTAGCTGCTTTTCGAGGGCATCGGCGCGATTGCTAAGCATGTTTGCTAAAGCACCACTCGCGCTACCAATCTGAAGTAGTTGGGCTGTCTCGTAATCAAAAAACTGCTGCTGTGGATCGGCTCTTTTTAAAGCTTCGCCAAAAGACCATCCTTGCGCAAGCGATTTAAAGATGTGCGCACTCAGATCATGGCAAAACCACTGATTCGAGGTTTGCGCTGTAATTCGTATAGCCTCTAATGCCGGTAAGCCAGCTTCCATCAAATAACCTAAACTTCGACACCAGCATGCTAAGGCCGACTGGCGAAACAGATCTCCTATCACCGGAATTTGTAATAGGCATTGATCACAGCGCTTCTGAAATCCCGGATGGCGCAGCCATAGCAGTGAGCTGCTAATTGCAGCGAGCGCAAGCCCGCCTCCAATTGCTGGGAAGTAGAGCGTGAATTGCTGTGATGCGCTGAGAAGCAATTGCGTTGACCAGGGTAAGGGCGCATTGAAGTGACTAAATACGTCACTGAATACGGGGATAACCCAGACGATCATCGCAACCATGAGTAAGCATGCCGAGCCTAAGGTAATCAAGGGGTAGGCCAGAGCCTGTTGTATCCGACGATGCAACTCAATTTGTGTGTGCAATTGCTGTTGAATGGTACGCAGTGCAAGGCTGATTTCACCGGATTCTTCACTAACGCGGATTAAGCCGATAAAGGCTGGATCAAAAATGGCATGTTGCATCGATAGGCACTGTGAAAAACGCTCACCCTGGCTCAGATGGTGCGCAATCAACCCCATCATTTTTTGCCACCCAGGTGAAGCCGATTGATGCATGAGCGTAATGCTATCTAATAAGGGCAATCCGGCATCAAGCAATACCAGCATGCGCTGGGCAAAATACAGCTGCTCTTGTTTTCGAAGGGCCATGACTAATGCCAAGAGCCTAGCTGTGTATTCAGCTCGGCAAGAGTGATGCATCGATTATCAACATGGACCATGCCAGCAGAGCGCATGTCCTGAAAACCACAGCGCTGAATCTGGTTGCTCAAGTCAGCTGTAGTTAAGGCGCTCTCAAATACATTGGCAATCGCGCTTGTGAATGGTAGAACTTCATGGATGCCAATCCGATCAAATAGGCCCGTTCCGCTACACAGCAGGCATTCATCCATTGAATCTTCAGCATGGCATGCAGAACAGATTTGACGTGCCAAGCGCTGTGAGCTAACGCAGCGCAGGCAAGCCCTCAGCACATCACTGGCTATACCTAAGCTGCGCAGCC
>CANHMJ010000096.1 GCA_947461805.1 Burkholderiaceae bacterium | reverse complement strand
TAGCGCAGGGACGAGTGCTGCTTGGGCGATTGCGCCGGTAGATAGTGAACCGGTGGTGGATAGCACGGTCCCGCTGATGGGGGAGACCGAGCGCTGGAGCATTCATGGGCAAGCGACCTACATGCTGCAGCAACGCAATAACTTTAATTCCCCTTACGCTGGGCAAAATAGCTTATTGAATAAATCAGCCAGTCCTGCCGAGGCCTACTCCTTGAGCGCAACGGCATTTATTGGTACGCGATTGTGGCAAGGCGCCGAGGTGTATTGGAATGGTGAAATGTTTCAAGGCTCTCCCTTTGACGGGCATCTCACGGGAGTAGGCGGCGTGTATAACGGCGAGTTACAAAAAGGGGCTTATACGCAGCCCGTCTTTTACACCGCCCGGGCTTTTCTGCGGCAAACCATTGGCCTTGGCGGTGGTCAAGAACACATTGCGGGTGAGGCTAATCAGTTGGCAGGCAATTTAGACAAGAACCGCGTGGTGATTAGCTACGGCAAGATTGCGACGCTGGATTTCTTTGATGACAATGCTTACAGCCACGACCCTCGTACTGATTTTCAGAATGCATCGATCTTTTCCATGGGCGCCTATGGTTATGCAGCCGACACCAAGGGATATACCTACGGCGCTGTAGCCGAGTGGTATCAGGCTAATTACATTTTGAAGGCGGCCCGTTTGGCTTTGCCAACCGTACCGAATACAGCACAGCTCGATTACTCTTTATCCAAAGACTATAGCAATCAAGTCGAGCTCACGCGCACCCATGCGATTAATGGACGCGATGGCGCTGTGCGGGGATTATTCTTTCAGCAGCATGCCTTTATGGGCATGTATCAAAACGCCCTTAGGCTCGCGCAGCAAACCAACACCACGCCGCCCAACATCACCAATGTGCGGCAAGCCTCCACGAATACCTGGGGGTATGGATTCAATTTTGATCAAGCCCTCAGCCAAGACATTGGCATCTTTGGCCGCTGGAGCTGGAACCCCGGCGCTGCCGAAACCCAGACTCTGGACATTAGTAAATCGCTATCGGGCGGCGTGAGTGTGAAGGGCGCTTCCTGGTCTAGGCCCGGCGATACCCTGGGGATTGGTTTTGCTGTGAATGGCATTTCTTCGGCGCAAATCAGCTATTTGCAAGACGGCGGCATGACGACCTTCATTGGTGACGGCAAGCTCAGCTACAAGCCAGAGCAGGTGATAGAGACCTATTACAGTATCAAGGCCTATAAAGATCTGTTTATTTCCCTGAACTACCAGCGGATTGCCAATCCCGCCTATAACGCAGCGCGCGGCCCAGTCAATATTGTCGGCGTACGGGCGCACGTCAGCCTGTAGACCGTCGTTCCGCATTCCAACCCGCGGTTTTTTGGCCTTCTCAGCCGGTTAAGAAGGGTTTACCCCCTATAATCAAATACCCACATTTCATCGGGTATTAGGGGGCAAGACAGCAATTGAAGATTGTGGTGATAAATTTTAGAAGCATGCGATTCCCTCATGCTGTGTTACCCAGCGATCGCAACCGCACCTGCTTGCTCGCCCTTGTGCTTTTCTGTTGCGCTGCTTTTACGAATGCCCTTGCGCAAGCCCCATCGCTCTCACGAGAAACTTCGGTTACGGTTAGCCCCGCACAAAATGTAGCGCCCAGCACGGCAACCATTCCCCCAATTATTGGTCTGAGCACTGCTCCCAATATCAGCTCAGTTAATCCCAAAGCAGCTGTGCCCAATGAACTCGATTTACGTCAGCTGTGGTCTGAGCTCAAGCTCAACAATCCCCAGCTCGCTGCGCTGCGCGAGTCCTACTTTTCTGCCAAAGCAACCGTGCCGCAAATTGCAGCACCCGCTAATCCGCAGGTGGGCTTAGTGTGGTCTGGCATGCCAGCGAACTCGCCGCTCGCTTTAGGCGGTGCCAATACACCCACTTCGCAATACCCCAACGGCATTAGTAATAACAACGCCATCTCCTTTGCTCAGCCATTTCAGTTTCCGGGTAAAAAAAGTTTGGCCGCCGACATTGCCGATACCAATGCAGAAGCACTCTTGGCCCAAAGCGAATCGACTTACTTGCAATTGGGGGCGCAGTTATCCAGTTTGTATTACAGCGCCTTGGCATCGCAAAAGCAGTTGACGGTGTTACGCGAATCGGTCACCCGTTTGGAAATGATTAAGAACGTGGCCAAAGCCCGCTACGCCAATAATGCGGCTGCCTACGTCGAGTTTTTAAATGCCCAGGTGGCGCAAAGTGCGGCCGAAGCAGATCAGTTTGCGCTCGATCGCCAATTGCAAGTCGCGCTGCGGGGGATCAATACCTTAATAGGCCGCCATTCGCGTGAGCAATTGCTGCTGCGGGGGGATGCGCGCCTCACGATGAATACCGTACCCAGTTTGCTCGAGCTAGAAGACTATGCCGAGAGCAGCCATCCACTGCTCAAGAGTTCTGCCTTGCAATTGGACGCCGCCAAAAAAGGGGTCAGTCTAGCCAAGAAAGCCTACTTGCCGGATTTTCAGGTGATTGGCTCTTCTTACACGCCGCGCGGTCCGTTTGCCGCCAATAACGGCGCGCTGTTTTATCAGTTTGAGCTCGATATTGTGATTCCACTGTATTTCTTTACCAAAGAGAAGTATGGGGTAGAGCAAGCCAGGCGCAATCAAGCCTCACTCGAAGCCAGCAACATCGCTAGTCGCCAGCAAGTGGTATTGGCTGTGAATACGGCATACGCCAATTACGAGCAAGCGAAAAATCAGGTGCAGTTTTTGCGCGATCGCCAAGTACCGCAGGCCGATGCCGCGTACAAGGTAGGACTTAACCAATATGCCAATAATGGCCAAGGATTTAATGATGTGCTGACAGCGCAGACGCAATTGCGTTTACTGGAGATTCAGTTGGCGTTGGCCCAAAGTGCATTACTGCAATCTCAAGCGACTGTATTAGCAGCCGCAGGCAAAGAACCGTTTTAAGGATATCGTTTGAAAGATCAATTTCGCTCCGGAACAAAAAAGGCAGCAGGGCTGTTAGGTAAGCTTCAGCAGATGCTCGGTGGGCAGTTTGCGCGTCTGCGTGAAAACCTCGCCGCCCTCTACTGGAATCGCTCACCCGAGCAGCGCCAACGCATTCGTATGGCTGCGGTTGCCTTTGCGATTTTGTCGCTGGGCATTGTGCTCGGCCGCCTGACGGACATCAATCGCGCAGTACAAATTGATAAGTCTGACAAGACACTGAAAGTGGAAAAGAGTGGCACCTTGGAACTCAAGTTGCCGGGCGTTACCCTCAATCCCGAAATTTATGTCTTTAAAGAAGCAAAAACCATTGAAGTGCCAATTGAAATAAAAGTGCCAGGGCGCTTAGCGTTCAATGCAGAAAAATCCAAAGTAATCTCAGCGCGCGTAGCAGGACGGGTAGAGCGGATCTTTGCCTTTGATGGCGCCGCTGTTAATCAAGGCTCCCCCATTTTAGAAATGTACAGCCCCGAATTTAACTCAGCCCAGCAAGAGTATTTGCTAGCGAGTAGAACCGTTGGCATCCTTTCTAAAAATCAGGCCATGAGTGACCTGATGCAGGATGCCAAAATGACCCAAGATGCAGCGTCCAATCGCCTGCGCAATCTCGGCGTATCGGATCAGGAGATCGCGCAGCTCCGCAGCAATCAAAGAACACAGGCGAATTTGTTGATTCGCTCACCCATTCAGGGGGTGGTGACTAAGCGCAATACCGAGCCAGGCGCTTTTGTAAATAGCGGCGATGTGCTGGCTAGCCTGGCCGATCCAAAAGCCTTGTGGTTTTTGGGCAATGTATTTGAAAAGGACATCCGTCTTTTATCGAGTGGCCAGCAACTGATTCTAAAAACGGAAGCGTATCCGGATCGCGAGTTTATTGCGCAAACCAATTACGTTGCTCCCAGTGTCGATCCGGAAACACGCGCCTTGCTGATTCGTGCCGACGTTAATAATGACGACGGTTTACTGCGCCCCGATATGTTTATGTCGGCCAAGCTTTTGGTTGGCAAAGGACTTGCTGTGGTGGTGCCGCAATCGGCGATTGTGCGTATTCGGGAGATGCGCTATGCGATTGTGCGGGTAGCGCCCGACACCTTTCGCCGGCTTCCCGTCAAAGGCTATGACTTGGATGGCAAACGCTTTGCGATTACCGATGGCCTCGGTGCTGGCTTGATGGTACTGACGGATGGCGCGGTATTGCTCAACGATCGTTTTGCGAAGTTAGAAGACTGAGTTAGAAAACTAAATGAGCCAATTTACTTCCTTCATCCGAGGCGTTTTAGAAAAGCGCGTCTTGGTGATCGTCGGCTCCATCGTGCTTTTGGGCCTTGGCATCAATAGCCTGAGTAAATTGCCGATACAGCCATACCCTGGCGTTGCCCCTTTAACGATTCAAGCCATTTCGCAGTGGCCCGGCAAAAGTACCACCGAGGTGGAGCAGCAAGTCACCATTCCGGTTGAAAATGCCTTGGCTGGTATTCCCGGGCTACAGGCGTTTCGTTCGGTCTCGCTCTTTGGCTTATCGGTTGTAACGCTCAAATTTAATGACACCGCCGATCCCTTTAAAGCCCGGCAAACCTTCATTGCCAATTTAGCCAATGCTAATTTACCCACTGGTGTTGTATCGAGCATTAGCCCGGACTCGGATGCCACTGGAGAGATCATGCGCTACGAGGTGCACTCGGACTACGCATCTTCGGCTGAACTTAAAACACTGCAAAACTACGAGATCTACAAAGAGTTAAAGCAAACCCGCGGCGTTGCGGACGTATCTTCTTTTGGCGGCAAGGTACGCCAATACCAAGTGATTGTGACGCCAGAGAGCCTGCAATCAAAAGGCATTTCCATTACGCAGTTGATTGCTGCCATTACCAGCTCCAATAGCAATATGGGCGGAGGCTTATTACCGAGTGGCGAGCAGCAGTTTGTAGTGCGCGGTGTGGGTTTACTGAAGAACATCGACGACATTAAGCAAGTCGTGATTACGACGAACAATGGTGTGCCGGTACGGGTAGGCGACGTAGCCACAGTGCAAATCGGCAATGCACCGCGCCTCGGTTTATTTCAGTTTAATGAGAACCCGGATTCGGTCGAAGGCATCATTTATTTGCGCCGCGGCGAAAACGCCACCGAAGTCTTAGCGCGGGTACGTGAGACCGTTCACAACATTAATAAGCAAATTCTGCCGCCGGGCGTTGAAGTAAGGCCG
>CANHMJ010000095.1 GCA_947461805.1 Burkholderiaceae bacterium | reverse complement strand
GTCATGATCGCTTCTGCTGCATCAAACCAGGCGTCGTCGGTTAAATTAGCAATGGCGCGTGGTAGAGCAGCAGTTAGCTTTGCAATAGGCAAGGGTTCTAAGATGACACCCGTTGAAAAAGGCAATACTTGCTCTGGCTGTATTTGCAAGGCTGCTGCCAAGGCGCAGCAGGTTTCCAGAGCATCGCGCATACCTTGTTCGCCAGTTCCCGCGTTGGCATTACCGGTGTTCACAACCAATGCACGAATTCCGCTATTGGTTTGGGCAACCCAATCCAAATGGGCTCTACAGAGCTGAACGGGAGCTGCACAAAATCGATTTAAGGTAAAAACACCAGCCACTTGAGTGCCAGGGCTGAGCGTGATCACTAAAAGATCTTTGCGATTAGCTTTTTTTATTCCCGCCTCGGCAATGCCTAATTGCACTCCAGCAACCGGGCTAAGCGCAGCGCGTTCGGGCAAAGGTAAATTGACTGGCATGCTTAACTCAGAGCGCCACAGCAGGCTTTGTATTTTTTACCACTGCCACAAGGACAGGGATCGTTACGGCCAACTTTAGGCCCAGATCGAACAGGAGCAACTGCAACATCAGCGGGCTTTTCAGTCTCAGCAGAATCAGCAGCAATGTCAGCGTGCTGATACTGCACTTCCTTAATTTGACTCATGTCTTCATTAATGGATTCCGAGGCGGCATCCAATTCATCGGCCGTCCGAATTTTGACCGCCATGATGCTCTTCACCACATCGTTCTTAATCACATCTAAGAGTTCGCCATACAGCTCAAATGCCTCGCGGCGGTATTCTTGTTTTGGATCTTTTTGTGCATAACCCCGTAAATGAATACCTTGGCGCAAATGATCCAAAGCAGCCAAATGCTCACGCCAGTGGCTATCTAAGCTGTAAAGCATGATTGAGCGCTCATAGCCAGCAAATGACTCGCGCCCCGATAACTCTACTTTGCCGTCATACGCTGCTTTCGCGGCAGTTAAGACATGTTCGACTACTTCCTCTGCCTCGATTGAGTCGGCCGACTGAACTAGGCCAGTTAAGTCAACACCGAGGCCCCATTCATTAGCCAAGCTGTTTTCTAATCCTGGCAAATCCCACTGCTCTTCCATCGACTCAGTGGGAACATATAAATGACAAAAGCTACGCAGTGCATCTTCGCGCAAGTTAGCAATGAGGTCACCAATGTCTTTGCTCTCCAGCACTTCATTGCGTAAGCGGTAGGTCTCTTTGCGCTGGTCATTGGCAACGTCATCGTATTGCAACAGCTGCTTGCGAATATCAAAGTTGCGGGCCTCGACTTTGCGCTGCGCAGACTCGATTGAGCGCGTTACCATCCCGGCCTCAATTGGCTCACCCTCTGGCATCTTTAAGCGATCCATCACTGCACGTAAGCGGTCGCCTGCAAAAATGCGCAAGAGTGGATCATCTAAAGACAAGTAAAAACGCGATGATCCTGGATCACCTTGACGACCGGATCGACCGCGCAATTGGTTATCAATCCGGCGACTCTCATGGCGCTCGGTACCAATAATATGCAATCCACCCGCAGCCAATACTTGGTCATGCAGGCCCTGCCACTCATTGTGCAAGACCGCAATGCGCGCCTCTTTATCAGTAGCCGCTAAATTGCCATCGGCTTCCATGAGCGACGCTTGCTTCTCCACATTGCCGCCCAGCACGATGTCAGTACCACGACCGGCCATATTGGTCGCAATCGTAATCATTTTTGGACGACCCGCCTGTGCAATGATCTCGGCCTCTTTTGCGTGCTGCTTCGCATTCAAAACCTGATGCGGTAGCTTCTTCTGATCCAATAAGCTCGCAATCAGCTCGGAGTTTTCAATCGAAGTAGTGCCTACCAATACAGGTTGACCTCGGCCGTAGCATTCTTCAATGTCTTTTACGACTGCAGCGTAACGCTCTGCAGATGTTTTATAGATTTGATCTTGGCGATCCGTCCGCTGACTCATGCGGTTAGGTGGAATAACGACGGTCTCTAAGTTATAGATTTCCTTGAACTCATAGGCTTCAGTATCAGCAGTACCGGTCATGCCAGCCAACTTGCCGTACATCCGGAAATAATTCTGGAATGTGATGGTAGCCAAGGTGCGATTCTCGCTTTGAATCGGCACCCCTTCTTTTGCCTCTACTGCTTGGTGCAGCCCATCTGACCAACGTCGGCCCGTCATTAAACGGCCTGTGAACTCATCCACAATGATCACTTCTTGGTTTTGAACCACGTATTGTTGATCGCGGTGTTGCAAGCAATGTGCTCGCAAGGCAGCATAAACGTGGTGCATCAAGGTAATATTTTGAGGTGCGTAGAGCGAATCACCCGGGTTTAAAACGCCGATTTGCGCCAAGATACTCTCGGCTTTTTCATGACCAGTCTCGGTTAAATAAACCTGTTGGGTTTTTTCATCAACCCAGTAATCCCCTGGCTTTTCAACACCGGTGCCATCTGATTTTTCCTCACCAATTTGTCGCTCTAAGTGCGAAGGCAACTGATTCATTTTTAGATAAAGGTCAGTATGGTCCTCTGCCTGCCCGGAAATAATCAGCGGCGTCCGCGCCTCGTCAATCAAGATCGAGTCGACCTCGTCAACAATGGCATAAGCCAAGCCGCGCTGAACCCGCTGCGCAGCATCTTGCACCATGTTGTCGCGTAAATAATCAAAGCCAAATTCATTGTTGGTGCCGTAGGTAATGTCGGCTGCGTAGGCTGCTTGCTTTGCCTCATGATCCATTTGGGATAAATTGATCCCAACCTGAAGACCCAAGAAGTTATAGAGCTTGGCCATCCACTCGGCATCGCGCTGCGCGAGGTAATCGTTGACCGTAACAACATGAACACCCTTACCTGCAATCGCATTGAGGTAAACGGCCAAGGTTGCCGTGAGGGTTTTACCCTCGCCCGTACCCATTTCAGCAATTTTGCCTTGGTGCAGGGCTAAAGCGCCCATGATCTGTGCATCAAAATGGCGCATTTTCATAACGCGGCGGCTGGATTCGCGGACTACGGCAAACGCCTCTGGAGTGAGATCATCCAAGGATTCGCCAGCAGTCAGCCGTGATTTAAATTCTGCCGTTTTTGCTTGAAGTGCAGCATCATCGAGTGATTGCAAGCTAGGCTCAAGTGCATTAACCTTGAGCACTACTTTGCGGTATTGCTTTAAGAGTCGATCATTTCGACTACCAAATAGAGTTTTTAGAATGCCGATTGCCATGGGATTTTGACCAAAATTAAGCCTTTGAGTTTATCACCCGAATCCCTTTTTCCCCATGAATCTAAAGCCAAAAACCCCTTATTCTGCCAAGCCAAAGATAGCCCGAGAGTGGCTAGACTGCTTGCGCGGGCCAGAGGGAATCAATGGCATTTTGGCGCGCACGGAAGATTTGGCCAAACTCAAGGCCTGCCTGCAACACTGCCTAAAAACCCTTGAATTAGCTCACTTTAGCTCTAAAGTAGAGCCGGTTTGGGTCTCTGGCAAGCCTAAAGAGCTTTTGCTCATGGTGCCCAATGCCACCATCGCCGCTCGCTTACAGCAATCTTTACCTAGTTTAATCAATGAGTTAGGCAAGAATGGCCTGAATTGCACTGCGATAAAAGTTAGCTTAAAGCCCGCCCTACCTCAGTCGGAATGGGCTGTTCAGCCACGAGCCCCAGCCAGAGAAAAGCCCAAAGGACTTAATCCCGTCGCCCGCTCAGCGTGGCTTGATTTGCTCAGTAAATTGGAGCCGGAATCCGAGCTTAGTAAGGCAGTCCAGCACCTTCTGCAATCGAAAACGGGTTCACCTTAAAAAAAGAGGGGCTGATTTTCTACGGTGTAGGCTGCCGGCGCTTTATTGAGCGAAAAAGACTCAATTGCAAATGCACTAGGATCTTCAAACAGTTTGCGTAACAAGGCATTATTCAAGGCATGGCCTGATTTTTTTGCAACATACGACCCTACAATCGGATGCCCTGCTAAATACAAATCACCAATGGCATCGAGGATTTTATGGCGTACAAACTCATCCTCGTAGCGCAATTCTTCGTTGTTGAGTATGCGGTGCTCATCCAAAACAATCGCATTATCTAAACTACCGCCGCGTGCAAGGCCAATTTCGCGCAAGGCCTCAACTTCATGGGCGAAACCAAATGTACGTGCGCGACCGATCTCACTGCGGTATGCATGCTCTGCAAAGTCGACCACAAAATGCTGGCCTGTTTTATCCACAGCAGGGTGCTTAAAGTCGATCGTGAAATCTAACTTGAATCCGAAAAAAGGATCTAGGCGGGCTAACTTATCACCATCCCGCACTTCAACGGATTTTTTGATCACCATGAACTGACGCGGAGCATCTTGCTCTGCTATGCCGGCAGACTCAAGCAAAAACAGAAAGGATGCGGCACTGCCATCCATAATCGGAATCTCTTCGCAATCCACCTCAATCAATACATTATCTAATCCTAATCCAGCACAGGCCGACAGCAGATGTTCGACTGTGGACACGCGCACTCCATCTTTTTGCAAGACCGATGCGAGGCGCGTATCGCCAACCAGCATGGCGTCTGCCGCAATCACGACTGGCTCAGGCAAGTCAACGCGGACAAACTGGATTCCCGAATTCACGGGTGCAGGCTTAATCGATAAGCTTGCTTTACGACCGGAGTGCAAGCCAATGCCAACCGTTTTTATCGGACTGGCAATGGTGCGTTGCTTAAGCATGATCGCGTAGGTAAATTCGGGGAATCGATGAAACGCGTGTTGGAATTACAACTGCTTTAATACCGAGGCAGCATCGCTCACCTCAAACTTACCCGGCTCCTCGAGGGACAGCGATTTCACTACGCCGTTCTCTACCACCATAGCGTAACGCTGGGAACGAATTCCGAGTCCACGCTTGGTTAAGTCAAATTCCATACCTAATTTACTGGTGAACTCTGCACTGCCGTCACCCAGCATGCGTACTTTTTTACCCACATTGAGATCACGTCCCCATGCACCCATTACAAATGGATCATTCACTGCGATACACCAAATTTCATCAACGCCCTTTGCTTTGATGGCATCAAACTGAGCAACATAACCTGGCACGTGTTGTGCGGAGCAGGTTGGCGTGAAAGCGCCAGGCAAAGCAAAAATCACAATTTTTTTACCAGCAACTAACTTATCTATTTCAAACGCATTAGGGCCAATGGCGCAGCCTTCAGTCTCTTCATTCAGAAACTCATACAAGGTGGCGTTCGGTAGTTTTTGTCCAACTGCAATCATAAAATCTCCAATTCAATAGTTATCAATGGGTGAGCCAACGCAAGCGCAGGATTCGTCGTCCGGAGGGGCGCTGCGCTGGC
>CANHMJ010000094.1 GCA_947461805.1 Burkholderiaceae bacterium | reverse complement strand
GTGGCATAGCGGCATTGTTATAGATGCCTACTACTCATACTGAAAAGGATTACAACCATGATTTCCATTGCGCGGCGTTCGGCTGGATTTGCTATTTTGGGCTTCGTTGCTCTTTTAACCGCTTGCTCTTCGGGCGTTAAGTTGGATGACGTCAATAGCGCTAGTGGCAGCGGTGGAGCGGGCGCGTTTGGCTCGCAGCCTTGGAATGATCCTAAGAGCCCTTTGTTTGAGCGCAGCGTGTACTTTGGTTTTGATGAGTTCACTGTAGATGGTAGATATCAAAAAATGCTGTCCGCCCATGCGAGTTTTCTGAAACAAAATACAGACCAAAAAATTATCATTCAGGGCAATACCGATGATCGGGGCACAACCGAGTACAACTTGGCCCTGGGTCAACGCCGCTCCGATGCAGTACGCAAGTCGCTGGCTTTAATGGGCGTATCCGATGCGCAAATCGAAGCCGTGAGCTTTGGTAAAGAAAAGCCAAAAGCAGAAGGCAGTACTGAGGCGGCATATAAAGAAAATCGCCGCGCTGACATCGTTTACGTTCCCAAGTAATTTGGAATTGCCACAATGACCTGGAATGTCGCTTTAAAAAGGGCGTTAGCAACTGGCGCCCTTGCTGTTTTTTTTGTTCTGCCCACCCCTGCGTCGGCGATTCTTTCCGATGATGAGGCGCGCAAAGCCATTTTGGATTTGCGCAAGACATTAGCAAGTACTCAGTTAGAGTTGCAAGGTCAAATTGAGCGCCTCAAGTTAGAGAATGCCCAATTGCGCGGTCAAATTGAGGGTCTTCAACGGCAAGGTGAAGAACTGAATGCAAGTCAAAAAACCAATTACCAAGATTTAGATGCACGCCTGAGCAGGTTTGAGCCGCGAACCCTTGAAATTGAAGGGGTCACTGGCACGATTCAGCCAGGAGAAAAAGCGGCTTACGATGAGGCTTTAGCCGCCTTTCAGGCAGGGCAACTCAAAAAAGCCGATGCTGGCTTTACTGCATTTGTTCGCAAATACACTGCCAGCCCCTACTTGCCCTTAGCGCTCTACTGGTTAGGTAACACCAAATACGCTCTCAAAGAGTACCCAAGCGCGATCACCCAATTGCAGTCACTCATTAAGACCTATCCCAAGCACCCCCGCATTCCAGCGGCGATGTTGACGCTCGGCAATTGCCAACTGGAGAGCGGCAATAAAACGGCTGCGCGCAAAACCTACGGCGACCTGCTTG
Organism: Burkholderiaceae bacterium; assembly: GCA_947461805.1. Classification (GTDB taxonomy): domain Bacteria; phylum Pseudomonadota; class Gammaproteobacteria; order Burkholderiales; family Burkholderiaceae; genus Polynucleobacter. The sequence continues at coordinate 4,140 of CANHMJ010000094.1, read as the reverse complement.
CAAGCTTCCCCGATGCTGAGGTAGCGGTAGAGGCTCGTCAGATGCTGCCACGTACGAAGTAAATAGCCCCTTTATTTTTTAAGCGCAGCATGACCGGCATCAATTCGCTCTCTGCATTTTCTAATTTTGCGCCCCGCAAATCGGGAGCGCCTGCAGTTATTTTGTTTTCCGGTGGACTGGATTCAACCACGATTTTGGCTCTGGCCAAGCACTTGGGTTACGCGCCCTATGCGCTCTCCATTCGCTATGGTCAGCGCCACTCCTCCGAGTTAATTGCGGCAGAACGGATTGCTAAATCGATTGGCGTAGTACAACATGAGGTGATTGATCTGGCGCTTACGCGTTTTGGTGGATCCGCCTTAACCGACTCCAATCTGGCGGTACCGACAACGTCCAATGCCATCGTTAATCCAGACTCCGATATTCCGATTACCTATGTCCCGGCCCGCAATACCATCATGCTCTCACTCGCATTAGGCTGGGCAGAGGCTTTAGGAGGGTGCGATATTTTTTATGGGGCCAATGCAGTGGATTATTCAGGCTATCCAGATTGCCGCCCTGAATACGTTGCTTCCTTTGAGCGCATGGCCAACCTCGCTACCAAAGTAGGAGTGGAGGCCAATGACGATGCAGCGCGCTTTCGGGTACACGCCCCGATCATTGCGATGAGTAAAGCAGAAATCATTCACTTGGGTATAGCGCTCGGTATTGACTACGGTCAAACCGTGTCCTGTTATCAGGCAGACGCATTAGGACAAGCGTGTGGCGAATGCGAATCCTGCAAGTTGCGTCAAGCCGGTTTTGTGCAGGCTGGCGTTGCCGATCCAACCCACTATTGCAAATCCAGTTAAGCAGCCCAACAAATCGCCTCAAGTACTGCAGGACTGGATTTATTGCTCTAAGATCAAACAATGACTTACCACCTTGTTTGGTTCAAACGTGATTTGCGCTGTGTCGATCACGCGGCGCTATCTGCAGCTGCGGTACTCGGGCCAGTACGCTGTATTTACGTAGTTGAGCCACTGCTGTGGTCACAGCCCGATGTTGCGCTTCAGCATTTTGAATTCATACGGGAATCGCTAATAGAAGTCGATGCGGAGTTGCGTTTACAAGGTGGCGGTCTTGAAATCCACTACGGCGAACTCAGGGAAGTGCTTTCAAAACTATGGCATGAAGCGCCATTTGCAAGTATGCATTCCCATCAGGAAACTGGTAATCAATTTACCTACACGCGGGATCAACAGGTAGCAGAATGGTGCAAGGACCGCCAACTTCCTTGGACTGAATATCCTCAGTTTGGTGTGGTACGTGGCTTAAAAAATCGAGATGCTTGGCAGCACGCCTGGGAAAAGCACATGGCATTGCCAATTCAGCCATTACCAAAGCTTTATTTTTGGAGTGGTCACACCACGCAAGTATGGCCAATGCCAGCCCCATGCCACTTACAGCACAATCCACCGCAGCGCCAGCGCGGTGGTCGCACTCAAGCCGAGTCAACCTTTCATAGTTTTTTACATGCTCGCAGCATGGGTTATCGCGGTGGTATTTCTTCTCCACTTTCAGCGCCCGATGCCTGCTCACGTTTATCCGTTTATTTAACATGGGGTTGTATCAGCATGCGCGAAGTAGTTCAATCCACTCGCACGCAACTGAAATCTATCCCGCCCCAGGCCAGTCGCCATCGGGCTGGCCTTACCGCTTTTATCAGCCGTCTTTACTGGCACTGCCATTTCATTCAAAAGCTGGAGAGCGAACCTGAAATCGAGTGGCGCAACATGCACCGCGGCTATGACAATTTACGCGAGGCAGAATTTTCCCAAGCGCACTTTGATGCTCTTAAAAATGCCAGGACAGGCTGGCCCATGGTCGATGCGTGTGTCACCATGCTACGCGAGACGGGCTGGCTTAACTTTCGGATGCGCGCCATGCTGGTATCGACGGCAGCCTATCCGCTTTGGCTGCATTGGCGTCCCGTCGGCGAATGGCTAGCCACGCAATTTCTGGATTATGAGCCTGGCATTCACTGGAGTCAGCTGCAAATGCAATCGGGTACTACCGGTATTAATCTAACTCGGGTCTATAACCCAATCAAGCAAGCGCAAGACCATGATTCGCATGGTCGCTTTGTACGCAAATGGCTGCCTTATATGCGCCAAGTACCCGACACCTGGTTGTTTGAGCCGTGGCGCATGACATCCGATGTGGCTAACAATGCAGGGCTTCAGTTGGGTATTGACATCATTGCGCCGATTGTTGATCTCAGCCAAGCCACGCGTAGTGCCAAAGAGCGTCTACATGGCCGACGCAATCAGGCCAGTGTCAGGGTTGCGAAAAAAGCAGTTATTGAAAAGCATGCGTCGCGCGCGCCCATGCCTCAACAAAAAAGATCCAATCCTAAATCTGCAAAATCGACTGAATCAACAGCACAGCTTGGGTTTGATTTTTAGAAAATACAGTAGCTACTTTCCGGTTTAGCTTGAAATGCAATTTATTAAACTTTGAAATCCATCAAGCGCGCCACGTAACGTGCAATCAAATCAACCTCTAAGTTCACTGCATCACCGGCTTTAAGCTGACCTAATGTCGTATGTTGCATGGTGTGCGGGATGATGTTGATTTCGATCGTGCAGCCACCTGCATTGGTTTTATTTACAGTATTCACGGTGAGCGAAATCCCATTCACCACAATCGACCCTTTGTATGCCAGAAAAGGAGCAATCTCAGCCGGGGCTTGAATCACCAGATGCCATGATCCATCTGGCGACTGATCGACTGCTGCAAAACGTTCTACGTGCCCAATACCATCGACATGGCCGCTGACCAAATGCCCGCCAAGCCGATCAGAGAGGCGCAGCGCTTTCTCTAAATTCACAGGTGCCTGTACATCAAGGCCAATAGTTTTATTTAAAGACTCACGCGAGATATCTAAGGTAAATTGATTGCCTTGGATTTGGGTCGCCGTCATGCAAGCACCCTGAATTGCAATGCTATCGCCAATCGCAACATCATCAAGATAGCCAGTAGGTGTCTCAATGGTGAGGCGCATGCCATCACCGAAGGGTGATGCTGCTGTAATTCGACCAACTGCAGTAATGATTCCCGTGAACATATCGATGCTTTTTCGTAAATGATTTTATGGATGGATGTTATCTGCTTGTTATGGCATTACTGCCGAACAAAACGTAAACGCAGATCCGAGTCAAATGCCGTATGGTCAATTCGCTTCCAATCGTTACGCTGCGTTAATGAGGTCAGCTCCGGTAAATTAGCAATACCCAAACCAGCACCGAGTAAGGTGGGTGCTAAATACACGAGCAACTCATCAATGCAGCCTTCACGCAATAAAGAACCGTTTAATTTATGACCAGCTTCCACATGAATCTCATTTATCTCACGTTCGGTCGCAAGATAGCGCATAAGCGCGGGCAAATCCACTTTACCCATGCTGTTGGGCATGGAAATCACCTCAACGCCCTGAGCCTGCAGCTGCCCCCGCTTCGCTAATTGTGCGTCGGTGGTGATCTCACCGCACACCACCATGACTCCACCATCTTTTTTAGCGTCGGACTTTTCAAACTGCTTCAGCACAGATGCGCTTAGCGGAATGTCCAGCTTGGAGTCGATGATGATGCGCTTGGGTTGGCGCAGTGTGCTGACGGCCCTTACGGTCAAACGAGGATCGTCTTCTTTGACAGTGCCAACGCCAGTCAAAATAGCACAGGCTTGAGCTCGCCAATGGTGGCCGTCATCCCGGGCGGCGGCGCCAGTAATCCACTGGCTTTGGCCGTTGGGTAAGGCAGTTTTTCCGTCAAGGCTGGCGGCGACCTTGAGTCGCACCCACGGCAAGCCCCGCGTCATACGCGATACAAAGCCAGGGTTCAAGGCTGCGGCCTCCTCGTCAAGTAAGCCACACTCCACCTGAATACCCGCTGCGGTCATCTGCTTTATGCCATTTCCGCTGACCAAGGGGTTAGGGTCTTGCATGGCAATGACAACCCGTGCTGGCTTAGCAGCAATGATGGCATGCGTACACGGCGGCGTTCTGCCCACATGACAACAGGGCTCAAGGCTGACGTAAATGGTTGATCCATTCAGATCAGCACTGCGCTTGCGGGCATCCGCTAGGGCTTCGATTTCAGC
>CANHMJ010000093.1 GCA_947461805.1 Burkholderiaceae bacterium | reverse complement strand
CGTCGGAATTGGGCGAAGTAGTTTATATAACAATTTTTAAGGAGCAATAAATGATCCACTTTGTCGTGCATGAGCCAGGAGATGTTGTTGGTGTAGTGGTAGTCGAAAACATTAAAGCTGGAACGGAGTTAACTGGCTGGGTAATGGAAGGCGACACTACTTTAACCATTAAGTCTGAGAGTGATATTCCAATTGGGCACAAGATTGCCTTAAAGCCCTTGGTTGCTGGTGATACGGTAATTAAATATGGTGTGGATATTGGAAAAGTAGTTGCACCCATTAAAAAAGGGGAGCACCTCCACGTTCAAAATGTAAAGACCAAGCGCTGGTAAACCAGTTTTTGCAACCTTATTTACTTGGAAAGATTAAAGATGATTAATTTAAAAGAAGCAACATTTATGGGCTATCGCCGTGAAAACGGTCGCATGGGCATTCGCAACCACGTTGTTATCCTGCCTTTGGATGACCTATCCAATGCAGCCTGTGAAGCAGTTGCCAATAACATCAAAGGCGCTATTGCAATTCCGCATCCATATGGCCGTTTGCAGTTTGGCGCTGACTTGGATCTCCATTTCCGCACCCTGATTGGTGCTGGCTGCAACCCGAACGTGGCAGCAGTAGTAGTGATTGGTATTGAGAGTCAGTGGACTGGCAAGGTAGTAGAAGGAATTAAAGCGTCTGGCAAACCAGTGGAAGGTTTTTGGATTAGTGGCAATGGCGATACGGCAACCATTACTGCAGCCAGTAAGTCTGCTTACAAAATGGTCAAGCATGCATCAAAGCAGCAGCGTGTTTCAGCGCCCCTATCAGAGCTTTGGGTTTCAACCAAATGCGGCGAATCCGACACGACATCGGGCTGCGCTTCTAATCCGGCAGTAGGGAATGCGTTTGACCGCCTGTATGAAATTGGCTCAACATTGGTGTTTGGTGAGACAACCGAATTAACGGGTGGTGAGCACTTAGTTGAAGCCCGTTGCCGTACCCCTGAGGTCAAAAAGAAGTTTCGCGATATGTTTGATCGCTACCAAGGGGTTATTGAGCGCAATAAAACCAGCGATTTGTCGGATTCACAGCCAACTAAAGGCAATATTGCGGGTGGCTTGACGACGATTGAGGAAAAAGCCTTGGGCAATATCCAGAAAATCGGTAAGAAATGCATTGTCGATGGCGTGCTGGATAAGGCAGAAACGCCTACTATCCCAGGACTGCACTTTATGGACTCCTCTTCCGCTGCGGCTGAAATGGTGACATTGTGCGCAGCCTCTGGATTTGCTGCGCACCTCTTCCCAACCGGGCAGGGCAATGTGATCGGCAATGCAATCCTTCCGGTTATTAAGCTATGTGCAAATCCAAGAACAGTACGCCTTATGTCAGAGCACATTGATGTGGATGTATCTGGCTTGTTGCGCCGAGAGGAAACGCTGGATTCGGCTGGAGAAAAGCTAATTGATTCTCTATTGCGTACTGCAAATGGCGAATTAACTGCAGCTGAGATTCTGGGCCATCGTGAGTTTGTGATGACCCGTCTGTATGAATCTGCATAAGTAGTCAACGTATGAAGTCCCTGACCGCCTATCAAGAGGTGAAACAAAAAATCACCGAAGATTTGGTCAGGGGCCGTTTCCCGATGGGCCAGGCCCTGCCTGCTGAAAAAGATTTTGCAAAAGAATTGGATGTATCGATTGGCACACTACGCAAGGCGGTTGATGAGTTAGTAGCTGATGGAATCGTTACGCGGCGCCAAGGAAAAGGCACCTATGTAGCTGAGCACGACCTAAAGCGGCTCCTCTATTATTTTTTCCATGTTGTGCGCCATGATGTGGATAAAAAAGTCTACCCCAAAGTGGAGCTAGCCAGTTTTTTATCTGCGTCTGCCAGCAAGGAAGAGTCATTAAAGCTTGTCATTAAAGAGGGATCGCCGGTTTGGCGAATTACCAATCGACTTTACCTTGATGGCCATTGCGTCATGATTGATCAAATTACCTTGGATAAAAAGCGTTTTAAAAAATTGACGCGTGAGGATTTTATCGCAAGGGAAGGCAGTATTTATCAGCTGTACCAAATGCATTATGGTCAAACGGTGGTGCGTACCAATGAGCGTTTGCGTGCCGCCCTTGTAAATAAGCAGCATGCAGAGTGGCTGAATGTTAGTCCAGCATCTCCTGTTCTTGTGATTCGGCGTGTAGCGCTCGGCATACAAGATGAACCACTGGAGTGGCGGGTATCAACCTTAAATACCAATAGCCATGAATATTTCAGTGAGTTGGTGGCCTAAGCGGCGGAGCAGTCAAAAAGCTTAGCGTTGCCTTTTGAATTCATCCGCCCACGCAAGGATGGATTGAATAATCGAATCATCCTTATTCCAGCTTAACTTTCGTCTAAAAAAGCCCCGCATCTCGTGCCCTACGCCGCAACCCCAAATAGTGGTGTTCGCTTGGTGCTCGCTCCACTTAAGGACAAGCTTCAGGTGATCAATCAGGTAGTTTTCGTCATTTGCCTGTTGGGTAGCGCGGTCCATAGGGCATCCATCGGAGAGTAAAACGATGTTTTGCTGAATCGGGTTTGATGAGAGGGCCATGCGTTTAGAGGACTCATTATTCGATCGAGCAACAGCCCATTGGAGTGCTTCCCCATCTATGCTTTCACGATAGATATCGGGTTTAAGCATGGCGGCTATTCCAAGCCGCGCTTGTCTCCAGCTGGAATTGAAGTCCTTAAATACCCAGTGCGCACCTTCATTCAATCGACCTGGGTTATCAGGCTTACCTGCCAATTGCCATTGCTTAAAACATCTACCACCTTGCCAGCTCATCGTGCTGTATCCCAGTACCTCAGTTGGAACCCCAATCTTATCGAGTATTTTCACCATCACATCAATCCAAGACGCCATGATGACACGTTGCTCTTTCATGGACCCAGAGCAATCAATCAAAAAGGTGACGCTGGCTATGGGTTTTGGCTTTAAATAAACCGTTTGATAAACCGATGATGGATTGATTGAGGTGACAATTCGGCTTAATAGCTTTCGATTCAGAATCCCTTCTTCTGCCGACTCTACACCGCTTGCATTTGGAGCGCAAAAAAGCGGGGTGTAAACCTTAATCAGCCTAGACCAGGGTATGGACCAACTTTGAATTTGCAGGTCCATTTCTTCGCGAAACGAAACCAGTTGAGCAAGTCGAATGGTGTCGAGCGGCTTAATTTCTTGATCATAGGAACGATCAAATACACGATAGCGCTTTAATTGATGTTGATACTGGAGTTCTTCGCTCGGTTGCGAATTTGAGAATAGGCTGTTGGCTGCAACGGGATGCCGTTGTTTATCAGAGAACTCCCAAACAATGGGAAGTCGAGTCTGATTTAGGTTTTTTCGCTTAACGCGAATACTGGGTACATTTTCATATTCTTTTTGTACCAAATTGGAAACAAAGCTAGCAAGCTCCAAGGCCACTTCAGAATATTTTTCTTGATCGTATCGAAAGCGTTTTAACTTTTCGAGCAGTATTCCGGTCTTGGCATATAGCTCTGCGCGCGGTATCTCAATTGTGTCCTGCATTAATTGGGGAAGCGGTGCGTTATTCATTCTTGACCACGTTCCACCAAATATGGCCAAGAGCAGTAATCCAATACTTCCTTCGGTATTGCCAGATGCCATGAATTGATTTAACCAAGCAATAAAGTGCAATCGAAGATTTTCTTTGGCCCCAATCATCTCTGCTGGGCAAATACTCTCAACCCGTATTTGCTCAAGAACTTCGAAGACCAGCGAACCCACTAGGTCATGCGGCTGTTTGGCTTGATGTAATGCTCGATTGGAGAGCGCAAGGCGAAGACCAAGGCCATCGAGCATCCCGCGATGATTTGCCCATGATTCGGCGAAATGAACTGGGTTGAGGTGTGGTGCAAGTTGACCAATAACTTCATCGTCATGATAAAAAAGCCAATCGCGCAAATTGACTTGCGCATCGCCCGATATCGATCGCACAATTGCGCCATAGCGCTCCTGTGTGAGCAGTTCTTGCGAGGATTGAGTTTGCAAGGAAATCGTCTATTGGTCTAAGTCGCTCTTCGGTAAAACCAATTCTGTATTGAAGCAGCGTTGGTAGTATTCGGCGATTAATTTTTTTTCTTCGGACTCGCACTTATTTAAAAAGGCTAAGCGAAATGCCAATGCGAGATCTCCAAAAATAGCCCAATTTTCTGCCCAGGTGATTACTGTTCTGGTCGACATGAGGGTGGATAAGTCACCCGCAGCAAAACCATTGCGCGTTAAATTAGCTAAGGCAATCATTTGCCCAACCACGGGGTTATTTTCAGAATTATTTAGGCTTGGAACTTTGGCCTTAATAATTTGCTCTTCGGCTTTAGGCTCTAAGTAATTGAGTGCGGCAACCACATCCCATCGATCCATTTGGCCATGATTGAGGAGTTGAGTGCCGTGGTAAATGCTGTTCCAGTTGCCTAGGCCTACTGTATTGCTGGTAGCGAATATTCGAAATGCGGAATGCGGCTCAATAACCCGGTTCTGATCCAATAGAGTGAGCTTGCCTTCGCGTTCAAGCATCCGCTGTATCACAAACATGACATCCGGCCGGCCAGCATCATATTCATCTAGTACTAAAGCAATGGGTCTTTGCATCGCCCAGGGAATAAGGCCCAATTGAAATTCGGTTACCTGTTTGCCATCCTTAATGGTAATAACGTCTTTGCCCAGCAGATCCATGCGCGTAATCTGGCCATCTAAATTGATGCGCAGGCAGGGCCAATTCAGCCTAGCAGCAACCTGTTCAATGTGAGTTGATTTCCCGGTGCCGTGCATGCCTTGCAACAGTACCCTGCGATTAAATCGAAATCCGGATAGAAGGGCGATGGTGGTATCGCTATCGAGGCGGTAATTCGGGTCGATTTCGGGGACCAAATCATGCCGCGATGAGAAACGCGGAACCTCAAAGTCGCACGGAAACTGGCATTCGGGGAAGGCGCTTTTGGCGGAAACCAGGGCATCCGGTTTGGCCTCTCCTAGGTTGACGAATTCAGGACTATTTTGCATGTTGGTTCCAGGTGGTGTTATTTCATTTTAGTCAGGGATTGTTCGAATATATAAGCGATATCATTCCACTTAATAGATTAAACATCGGGATTTCCCTAATTTTTTGCTTATTTTTTATTATTATAGAACAAATTGTTCAGTTAATTTGAAATAATGCTAGAATGAAGCTAGAGTAAACCTCATACATTGAGTGCGCATTTTTTAACCCATTAACGGAGATTCCATATGTCCAAAGCGGATCATGTAGTAATAACAGGCCCACAAAAAATGACGCCTTCAGAGGCCTTTGTTGAAACAATGGCTGCCAATGGCGTAACCGATATTTTTGGAATTATGGGTTCTGCTTTTATGGAT
>CANHMJ010000092.1 GCA_947461805.1 Burkholderiaceae bacterium | reverse complement strand
GGTGCCGAAATGCTCGTCCATGCCCTGCATGCAGAAGGCGTCGAGTTTGTTTGGGGCTATCCCGGTGGAGCAGTTCTGTTCATCTACGATGAAATCTATAAGCAAGACAAGTTTGAGCACATTTTGGTGCGCCATGAGCAAGCGGCTGTGCACGCTGCCGATGGCTATGCCCGCGCTACAGGCAAGGTGGGAGTCGCATTGGTGACCTCCGGCCCCGGCGTCACGAATGCTGTCACTGGAATTGCTACCGCCTATACCGACTCTATTCCAATGGTCATCATTACGGGTAACGTACCTACCTACGCCATCGGTGAGGATGCATTCCAAGAAGCCGATACGGTGGGTATTACGCGACCCATCGTCAAACACAATTTTTTGGTGAAAGACATTAATGATTTAGCACTGACGCTAAAGAAAGCCTTTCATATTGCGCAGACTGGAAGACCCGGTCCCGTGCTGGTCGATATTCCGAAAGACATTTCGGCAGCCAAGGGTCAGTTCATTTACCCCGAAGAGCTGACCATGCGATCCTATAACCCAGTTTTGCGGGGCCATAGCGGTCAGATTCGCAAAGCGGTTTCCTTATTACTGGAAGCCGAGCGTCCCTTCATTTACACCGGCGGTGGCGTCATTTTGTCGGATGCGGCACCTGAGCTTAAAGCCTTTGCCGATGCCCTAGGCTATCCAGTCACCAATACCTTGATGGGTCTGGGTGGTTTCCCAGGCACCAGCCCTCAGTTTGTGGGAATGCTAGGTATGCACGGTACCTATGAAGCCAATATGGCCATGCAGCATTCGGATGTGTTGATTGCCATTGGCGCGCGTTTTGATGACCGCGTGATTGGCAATACGCAGCACTTTGCAAGCCACCCCCGCAAGATCATTCACATTGATATTGATCCATCGGTGATTGCCAAGCGCGTAAAAGTGGATGTGCCCATCGTTGGTAATTTGAAGGAAGTTTTAGTAGAGATGACCAGCCAAGTGAAGGCGGCAGGACCTCTCAAAAACAATGCCCACCTTGCAAAGTGGTGGGAGCAGATCAACGAATGGCGCAAAAAAGACTGCCTGAAGTACGACCGTGATTCGCAGATTGTGAAACCCCAATACGTGGTTGAAAAGTTATGGGAACTGACGGGTGGTGATGCCTTTATTTGTTCTGACGTAGGTCAGCATCAAATGTGGGCGGCGCAGTTTTACAAGTTCGATAAACCCCGTCGCTGGATTAATTCAGGTGGCCTTGGTACCATGGGTGTCGGCCTGCCATACGCTATGGGCATCAAAAAAGCCTTCCCAGACCAAGATGTATTTACCATCACGGGCGAAGGTTCGATTCAGATGTGCATTCAAGAGCTGTCGACGTGTAAGCAGTACAACACCCCAGTCAAAATTGTGTCGCTCAACAACCGTTATTTAGGTATGGTGCGCCAGTGGCAGGAGTTGACCTATAACCGCCGCTATTCCAGCTCGTACATGGATTCCTTGCCCGACTTCGTCAAGCTGGCCGAGGCCTTTGGTCACGTCGGCATGCGGATTGAAACCAAAGCGGATGTCGAGCCAGCCCTCAAGGAAGCCATTCGTTTGAAAGATCGCACGGTATTTATGGATTTCCAAACCGATCCGGAAGAGAACGTGTGGCCAATGGTGCAAGCCGGTAAGGGCATTACTGAAATGCTCTTAGGTAGTGAGGATCTGTAATGCGCCACATTATTTCTGTATTACTCGAGAATGAGCCGGGCGCGTTGTCCCGTGTCGTCGGTCTCTTCTCGGCGCGTGGCTACAACATTGAAACACTCAGCGTTGCACCGACCGAAGATCCGTCCCTGTCGCGTATGACGATCGTGACGATTGGTTCTGAAGACGTGATTGAGCAAATCACCAAGCACCTCAATCGTCTAGTTGAAGTCGTGAAAGTATTTGATTTGACTGAAGGCTCGCATATTGAGCGCGAATTGATGTTGATCAAGGTCCGTGCAGTGGGTAAAGAGCGCGAGGAGCTCAAGCGCACCACCGACATTTTCCGTGGCCGCATCATTGATGTCACTGATAAGAGTTACACCATTGAACTGACCGGCGATGGCTCTAAGCTAGACGCCTTCATCGATTCGATCGACCGCACTTCCATTCTAGAAACAGTTCGTTCTGGAGGCTCGGGTATCGGCCGCGGCGAACGGATTTTGAAGGTCTAATTTGCTTCATTCGAAATGTGCGCATAACCCCATTTGTTTAACCCATTTACTACGATTTAAAGACAAGGAAATAGCATGAAAGTTTTTTACGATAAAGACGCGGATTTATCCCTGGTTAAAGGCAAAAAAGTTACCATCATTGGTTATGGTTCACAGGGCCACGCGCATGCATTGAACTTAAACGATTCAGGCGTCAAGGTTACCGTTGGTTTGCGCAAAGATGGCGCATCATGGAAAAAAGCAGCCAACGCTGGCTTGACCGTGAAGGAAGTAGCAGAGGCAGTGAAAGATGCTGACATTGTCATGATGCTCTTGCCAGACGAGCAAATCGCAGAGGTATATAAGAATGAAGTGCACGGCAACATTAAACAGGGCGCTGCCTTGGCGTTTGCCCATGGTTTTAATGTGCACTATGGTCAAGTGCAACCCCGCGCTGACTTAGACGTCATCATGATTGCGCCAAAAGCACCAGGTCACACCGTTCGCGGCACCTACAGTCAAGGCGGCGGCGTTCCCCACTTGATCGCGGTATACCAAGACAAATCAGGTTCAGCGCGTGATCTCGCCTTATCGTATGCAACAGCCAATGGCGGTGGTCGTGCCGGCATTATCGAAACCAATTTCCGTGAAGAAACCGAAACCGATTTATTCGGTGAGCAGGCTGTTCTTTGCGGCGGTACTGTAGAGCTCATCAAAGCCGGTTACGAGACCTTGGTTGAGGCTGGTTACGCACCAGAGATGGCTTACTTTGAGTGCTTGCATGAGCTCAAGTTAATTGTGGATTTGATTTATGAAGGCGGTATTGCCAACATGAATTACTCGATCTCGAACAATGCCGAGTACGGCGAGTACGTTACTGGTCCGCGCATCGTGACGGAAGATACCAAAAATGCAATGCGTCAGTGCCTCAAAGACATTCAGACCGGCGAATATGCCAAGAGCTTTATTTTGGAGAACAAAGCAGGTGCGCCAACCTTAATCTCCCGTCGCCGTTTGAACTCGGAGCACCAAATTGAAATCGTGGGCGAGAAACTGCGCGCAATGATGCCTTGGATTGCAAAGAACAAATTAGTCGATCAGTCGAAGAACTAAACAACCACTCAAAAAAGGCGCAGAGCACCCATGATGTATCCCCACCCCATTATTGCGAAAGAAGGCTGGCCATATTTGGCAGCAGTTGGGGTGGCGACGTTGCTAGTCCAGGAGTACGCTGGATTTGCATGGGCATTGCCCCTGTGGATTATTTTCTTTTTTGTACTGCAGTTTTTTCGCGATCCCCAGCGCATTGCGCCGCTGGGTCGTGATTTGATTCTATCCCCTGCAGATGGTCGGATTGTCGTAGTTGAAAAGACGCAGGATCCGTATGCTAATCGCGAGGCAATCAAGATTAGTGTATTCATGAATGTGTTTAACGTGCACTCCAATCGTTGCTCGGTCAATGGCCTTGTCAAAGAAGTGCAATATTTCCCGGGGCAGTTTGTGAATGCGGCGCTGGATAAGGCGTCGGTCGAAAATGAGCGCAATGCAGTAGTGATTGATGCCAATGGCCAAACAGTTACCCTGGTTCAGGTAGCCGGCTTAATTGCACGGCGTATTTTGTGCTACATCCATGCCGGCGAGCACGTCAAGCGGGGATCCCGCTACGGCTTCATTCGCTTTGGATCGCGAGTCGACGTATATTTGCCTTTAACGGCCGAGCCCTTGGTCAGCGTGGGGGAGAAGGTCTCTGCAACCAGGACGGCTTTGGCTCGTCTACCGGGTCTTGATTGATTTACCTGATTTACTTCAGTAAATAGGAAGCGCATTGACTCCATTTCGTCGCCGTAATCGCCTTGATCGTGCGCGTATTTCACGCGGACGTAATCGTTCTGATGCACAGGATCAGTCTGATGACTCCGTTGATTTTGAAGTCGAGGAACTAGAATTAGATAAGCCCCGCGCCCGCAACAAGGGCATTTATTTGCTGCCCAATGCATTCACAACGGCTGCCTTATTCTGCGGCTTCTTTGCCATCGTTCAAGCCATGAATCATCAGTTTGAGGCGGCGGCAATTGCTATCTTTGCATCCTTGGTATTGGATGGCATGGACGGCCGCATTGCGCGGATGACCAATACGCAAAGCGCTTTTGGCGAGCAATATGATTCCTTGGCCGACATGGTGTCATTCGGTGTTGCTCCAGCCTTAGTTGCGTACGAGTGGGTGCTCAAGGATTTTGGTAAATGGGGCTGGTTGGCGGCCTTTACCTATTGTGCTGGCGCCGCCTTGCGTTTAGCGCGTTTCAACGCTAACAACGGGGTTGTGGATAAGAAGTTTTTCCAAGGTCTACCTAGCCCAGCCGCCGGAGCATTAATTGCCGGATTTATATGGCTTGCAGACGACAATCAGTTACCGGTGCGTGACAGCGCCATTCCGTGGGTGACGTTCTTGATCACCATCTATGCTGGCTTAACCATGGTCTCCAATGCCCGTTTTTATAGTGGCAAGGCTTTAGACATCCGTTACCGCGTTCCCTTTGGCGTCATGGTCTTGATGATTTTGACCTTTGTGCTGATTTCGTCCAATCCGCCCTTAACCTTATTTGGTATCTTCGTGATTTATGCCATTTCCGGTTATGTGATTTGGGGCTGGGAACGGTTTAGCGGTCGTAAACTGACCTAAATGGGTATTTAAGGTATATTAGATTCATGGTAACGAACAAATCGCACGCAATTAAGCTACTTCTTCTAGCACTGAGCCTTCGGCTCGGGGCGGGTAACGCTTAGGTGATGCAAGAGCAGTAAATCATCAAGCAGACTTACCGGCCCCAGCAAATTTGCTGGGGTTTTTGTTTTGGATTAAGCAGTACCTTTTTAAATGATGGCAGTGGATTGGAGAGCAGTGATGACCGATAAATTAATAATTTTTGATACCACCTTGCGGGATGGCGAACAATCGCCAGGTGCATCCATGACAAAAGATGAAAAGGTCCGCATTGCCCGTCAACTCGAGCGACTGAAGGTCGATGTGATTGAAGCTGTCTTTGCAGCCAGCTCCGATGGCGACTTCGCGGCTATTTCAGCGGTAGCGGCAGCAGTCAAGGATTCGATTGTGTGTTCCTTGGCTCGCGCCAACGAAAACGACATTACCCGTGCGTCCGACGCCTTAAAGGCAGCCAATGCAAAGCGCATCCACGTGTTTTTGGCAACCAGCCCATTGCACATGGAAAAGAAGTTGCGCATGACGCCCGATCAAGTGTTTGAACAGGCCAAAGCTGCTGTGCGCTT
>CANHMJ010000091.1 GCA_947461805.1 Burkholderiaceae bacterium | reverse complement strand
TCGGCCCACACACGGTATCACGATCGGCACTACGTTTTAGACCGCGCAAGCAATTTGAATCGACTGCAAAAAGCCCGTAACCTCGCTGGCAAGGGCGAAAATTGGAGCGGGGTTGAGCTCGACTTTGTGCTGAGCAAAGAACAGGATGCGTTAATTCATGTGGGACAGCAATCGTTACGGCATATTTTTGATAATTTGACGGATGAGCTTTTAATTGATGAGGTGTATGCCGATGCGGATATCGCTCAGCAACTTCTCACGATTCTTAGCATTTTGCCGCCATGCCCCAGTATTTTTGCGGTTCAGCAAGAGTTGATGATCTTCATCGACCTCGATCACATTTCCTTATCGCAAGAGCACCTGTTGGCAGTGGGAAGCATGATGGCTGAAATCGGTGGTTCCTTAGAGGTCCATCACGAAGGCGTCCGCCTGTCTTGCCCATCGAGTCTTTTAAGAATGCCGATGGCGTATTTTTCACGCCACGGAAATTTCTATGCGGTGTCGGCGATTCAATATTTGGGGGAAGAGCAGCTGGATAAAGTCTCTGACTCGAAAGTAGATTCGATCGGTGAAATCATTCATCCAGCCAGAAAGATTGCAGTCCGCGCCGGGCGAGAAACCTACTGGCTCTATGCCCACGAATTTTTGGGCGTGGAAAACATGAATATCCATCAGAATATTCCTGCGGTATTAGAGCGACCCCATTGGTTGGCTGGCGTTGCTCTGGATGGGGCTAATACCGTCTATTCTTGGGTTGCGCTGGAGAGGTACGTCAAATAATGCGCGGCTTTTGCCTCCCCTTGTGTGTTGGCCTACTGCAGTGCTTCTTGGCGATTTCAGCCCAGGCTGCACTGACACCCGACCTGGAGGCCTCAATTAAGCGGTACATTCAAAAAAGCCCCAGCGTCAACGGCTTGCGAGTCGAGGTTCAGTTGATTGAGCCCAATCAGGTGATTCCACCCTGCATCGGGGGCGCAATTGAGATTATTACGCCTCCTGGCGTCCGGCTGTGGGGTAGAAGTAGCCTGCAATTGCGCTGCGCCAAGGCCTCGTGGATGGTGAATGTGCCATTAAATATCCGTGCATATGGGGATTATGTGGTGGCCAGTCGCTACTTGCCTTTTGGGCAAAAGCTGGAAAGTGGGGATATTCGGGTGATTGAGGGCGATTTAAGCATCCTGCCCGACGATGTCTTGAGAACCCCCCGGGCAGCCTTCGATAAGGTTTTAGGTCGACCACTGCAAATGGGCGCGCCGATTGGACTAAACGATTTAAAGGAATCTGCCGTAATCAAATCAGGAGACCCCGTTTTGATCCAGTTGGTCGGCAAGGGCTTTCAGGTATCGGGTGAAGGTACCGCCCAAAGCTCCGGCATGATTGGCGATATGGTGCGGGTGCGCTTGATGGATGGCCAGACTTTGCAGGGTAGGGTGTTAAGACCAGGCGTAGTTGGGGTTAATATAGAGTGAGCAGTGACTTACTTTATGCGGTACAGTATTATTTAGATGTCTTTGGCTAGTAAAACTACGGAAAAGCGGTAAACAGGAGAATGCGATGAAGATTAATGAGAATGCAGCACTGATTCCACCACATTCAGGAGTGGGTAAAACCACCCCAGGCGCAAGCTCGTCCACTGTTTCTCAGTCTCCCGCTAAAACGGGTGCGGAAGCAGTTCCTGGTCCAGCAGTTAATTTAGACATTAGCCTGACTGCCAAATTGGCGGAAGTGCAAAGCGATTCCAAAGCCAATAAGGCGAGCGATGAGGCCTTAATCGAAAAACTGCGCGCCAAGATTGCCGCAGGCGAATTCGAGATCGATTACAAACAAATCTCCCAAGCCATGCTCAAGGATGTTGTTGCTGCGATTGGCCATAAGCCGAACAGTATCTAAGTCGCACCCAATCCTGCACGCAACGCTGGTAACGCGTTCACCCCACTATGACCGATTCTGCCGGCACAATGCCATTTGATGCATTGCACGCATTTTTAGAAAAAATTGACATTGCGGTGCGGGATTTGCGTTCTGCCCTTGAGGCAAATGACATGGATCGTTTACCTGCCGCCCTTGAGCTTACGAATGAAGCTTTAGAGTCGATTAATGCCTATCCTGGCGGCGCAGAAAAACTCAGAGGGGATATTAATCAATTCCCCGAAGGTCAAAAAGAGCAGTTATTAAACTTGCTCAACGAAACTTCTACCAACCACCAAATAAATGGCGATTTAATCCGCCTAGCGATGCAGCGCAGTGCTGCCATGCAGTCCTTTATTGCCCAGCAAGCCCCAGGCGCCACCTACGGCAGCGACGGCGGGGTTCCTGGGTCGGTTGGCGGCGTCTTATCCCGCAAAGTGTAGGGTCTTTAAGGGCCTCTTAAAGGGGCTTCCATGGGGCAAACATTCGTATAATTGGTTTTAAACCAAGGCCCCCATTCGATGCCGCCTCCCAATCAGGTTTTGATGAGTGTTAAGTCATTCATGGCGGCAAGGGGTCATTTGCACTGCAAGCGATGCCATTCAAAATTTACCGACCCGACGCTGGCGACATTGACCCTAAATACAGTCTAGACAGCCGTTTTCTCTACAAAAACCTGGAAAAATTCTTTTCCCCAGGCCCGGTTTCTGCCATCTTCAATACCAAATCGTCCCAGTTGCTGCCAGTCAGTGTGGATGCCATCGACGCCAAGACAGGCTTTAAGTTCAAGGTAGAGGAGCCCCCTAAGAATGGGGTCTATGCGTTCATCAGTGACCCTTGTATTTTTGTAGCTGGGCTGGAGCTGGGTAAATTGCAATTTCCAATGCAGGGATTAAGGCAACTGGATAACGGATTACTCGCATGCGATATCCCCAAGGCAGTCGATTTAATCCAGCGACGGGAGGATTTTAGGACGCCAGCCCCTCCCGATAGGGCATTTAAGGCCTTGATTTTTTTCAGCGTTGGCAAGGAAATGATTGCAGACATTATTGATATTTCCGATAAAGGCATTCAATTTGATTTGCGCCTTGGCGCTACCGAGTTGGAGGTGGGAACCATTTGGACCAATTGCAGCTTAGAGCGATTGCAGGCGCGTACCGCCAAGTTCGATCTCATCATTCGAAATGTCAGACCGAGCCTCTTAGAGGAGTCGCGGATACGGGTTGGATGCGAGCTGCATTTGCCAACGCGCTTGAATTTAAATGAGTTTGCCAGCACCAGGACGGCCATTCAGAGCTCTCGAGTCAACCATCGAATCAATTATTGGTACCAAGATGCCTCATGGTGTTGATTTTTCTCACCCTAATTCTGGCAAAAAATCGAATCCATCGATGGTGATTTACGAAATATAATTATTCGTTAATATAAATTTTTTATTTGGGGATTGATTCCATGAGTTACGGCGCAATTGAATTAGGTCAACTCAATATCCAAAAAGGCAAGTTTGATGTTGCTTTTGATATTTTGTATGACTGTGCAGTCAATGACCAAAACGACGATGCCGTTTTCCTGATGACCAAAATGGTGTTTGATGGCAATCTGTCTCCTGAGCACATTGAGAAATTCTACGAACTCCAGAACGGCCATACCAGCTTAGGGAATGGCTACGCGCTCTTTAATGTGGGCTTGATGCACGAGCGCGGTCTTGGCAAGGTGGCTCAGAATTACAAAATTGCGGTTGAGTACTACCAAAAAGCGGCTAAGGAAGAGGTGAAGGACGCGTATTGCAATTTGGGCAATATCCTAGCCCTTGGCCTAGGAATGGAGCATGGGGTCGCAAGAAATGTCGAGTTGGGCGTGAAGTACCTTTCAATCGGCGCTGAGGAGGGAAGTCGGCAGTGCGCTTACACCTTGGGCTCACTTTACGGTAAGGGTGAGTTTATTCCGCTCGACCTTAAAAAATCCTTCTACTATCTCTCGCTAGCCGCGCTTCAAGGCCATGATCAAGCAAAGCGAGTGCTGCATATTTTTGTACACAGTCACAAAGAAAACTACGACGAAGAGATGACGGCTGCAGAATTGCAGTTTGGCAAAATTCAGAATCTGCGCATGCTGTATAAGTGCCTGTAAGCGAACTGGAATTGAGGTCGATCGGGCCTCGATAACACAG
This sequence comes from Burkholderiaceae bacterium, assembly GCA_947461805.1. Classification (GTDB taxonomy): domain Bacteria; phylum Pseudomonadota; class Gammaproteobacteria; order Burkholderiales; family Burkholderiaceae; genus Polynucleobacter. The sequence goes on along the minus strand of CANHMJ010000091.1, from coordinate 1,456 downwards.
CATATTGCCTTGCACTTTGATTTTTACGGACTCAAATCCATGCCGCTTCGTGCCTTACAGCGTCAACCCCATACCTTCGATTGGTAGATTATGCAGTTTGATAATTCGCGTTTAGATATTGCTAGCTCGAACCTCAAAAAGGGCAGGTACAATGCCGCTTTTGAGCTTTTCTTTGAGCTCGCGGTAAACGATTTCGATCAAGAGGCGCAATTTGCCCTAACTAAGATGTGCTTTGATGGGCATCTTGATGCAGAACAAATCAATAAATTATTTACTTGGGTGAACTCCAACAGTAGCCTGGGTAATGGCTACGCCCACTTTAATGTCGGCCTGATGCATGAGCGCGGCATGGGGGAGATTAAGCAGAATTACAAGACTGCCATTGAGTATTACGAGAAGGCAATTAAAGAAGAGGTGCACGATGCCTATTGCAATCTAGGTAATATATACGCACTTGGCCTTGGCGAAGAGCAGGGCATTCCGAGGGATATTTTCAAGGGCATTCGGTATTTGGCGGAAGGAGCCCAAGAAGGGAGTCGCCAAGCTGCATATACCTTGGGCTGTTTGTATGGGAAGGGGGATCACATCCCGCAGGACCTTAAAAAAGCCTGCTACTACTTGGTACTCGCTACCTTACAAAAGCACGATCAAGCCCATCGGGTCTTGATTATGTTCCAGCATGCGAACAAAGGAAATTACGATCACGAGTTTGATGCTGCTGAGGCGCAGTATGGAAAAATTCAGAACATGCGCAAGCTCTATCGCTCCCTGTAAAGGGCTAACACAAAGCAATTCTAGGCTTTGAGTTTGGCCCGAACGCGAATCATCCCTTGCGTATGAATTTGGCTGATGCGACCAGGGGTAATGTTCATGACCTGGGCAATTTCCCGATAGGAAAGGTCTTCCTGATAGTGCAGGGCAAATACCAATCGTTCGTTTTCAGGTAATCCCTCCAGGATCACCGCAATGCGTTCGGCAAGCTGGCTCATGGCAACCGCGCGCATTGGATCGGAGTCCATGGTATCCGATGGCAATAGGTCGTCCGATAAATCATCCAAGGGCATCAAATGCACCATGTTTGCCATGATGGCGTGGTATGCCTCGATGGTGATTTCGGCGCCCAGCGCAATTTCTTTTTCGGAGGGGTGACGACCTAAGTTTTGCTCGAGTTTGCGCGTCACCTTCTCAATGCCCTCTAGCTCGTCCCGTTGATTGCGGGGCAGAATGTCATTTTTTCGGCAGGAGTCGTAAATGGCGCCCCGGATGCGAGTGCGGGCATAGGCCTCAAAGGCAAGGTTGGCTTGGGGTTCATATCGATTGAGGGCATCCAAAAGACCCGTAAGTCCTTCTTGGATCAGGTCATCGACCTCGACATTGGGCGGCAGACGCGAGCAAATTTGATGGGCAATTCGCTTGACCAAGGGCAAATGCTGCTCGATTGCTTGATTAATATCGA
>CANHMJ010000090.1 GCA_947461805.1 Burkholderiaceae bacterium | reverse complement strand
TAGCGGCTTTAATGTCGCCGCCTTCCTCATAAAGAAGGTACATGTTAAAGGGAGATCCCGCCGCTCACTTCGAGGGTGCCGCCATTAATGTAACTGGCCTCATCGCTGGCTAAAAATACATACACATTGGCGATTTCGTCGGGAGTACCAAGGCGTCCCATCCACGTCCGTTTTGCAATGTCCTCCAAAATAGCGGTCGGCATTGCCATCACCATTTCAGTGCCCACAAAACCGGGGCAAACGGCATTGACTCGGATGCCCTTAGGGCCAAGCTCACGCGCCCAGGTTTTGGTAAAACCAATCACGCCAAACTTAGTTGCAGAGTAATTGGTTTGGCCAAAGTTGCCATACAAGCCGACCACGCTCGAGGCATTCACAATGGCACCGCATTTGGCTTCCAGCATGTGCGGCACTACCAATTGGGTGCAATTAAAAACCCCTTTGAGGTTGACATCGATCACTGCATCGAATTGCATTTCAGTCATTTTGACCAGGCGCGCATCTTGGGTAATGCCCGCGTTGTTAATCAAGATATCAATGCGGCCATGTTTTTTCATAATGGCATCGACTGCCGCCTGAATGCTGTCCCGATCAGTCACATTCATGGCATACGCTTCCGCATTCGGAATCTGCCCAGCGCACTTTTCAAGCTCAGCTAAATTAATATCGGCCAGCATGACTTTTGCACCCTCTTGGGAAAACCGCATTGCCGTAGCTAAACCAATGCCTTTAGCGGCGCCCGTAATGATGGCAATCTTGTCTTGTAATCGTGCTGGCATAAAAATACTTTCTATGTTGTTTTAGTTTGTTGCCGCAAGCATTGCCTGCAATAATTTTTGATGCACACCGCCAAAGCCGCCATTACTCATGACCAATACATGATCGCCTGGCTTGGCTTCCTTGCTAACAGCACTCACCAAGCTAGCTAAATCATCAAATGCGGTCGCGCGGCCCGACTTATCCTTATTCAAAGGACTCAGCACTTCTGCCAAATTCCAACCCAAAGCTTCTTTACCGCTGGCGGCGCCATAGGCATAAATGCGATCGGCTGCCTCTAAGCTCGCAGGCAACTGGGCCTTCATGATGCCCAGCTTCATGGTGTTCGATCTCGGCTCGAGCACCGCCAAAATCCGACCGTTACCTACGCGGCGACGCAGACCATCGAGTGTGGTGGCAATTGCCGTGGGGTGGTGCGCAAAGTCGTCATAAATCGTGATGCCATTATGCTGGCCAACGGTTTCTAAGCGGCGTTTTACATTTTTAAATTGGGCTAAGGCGCTGGCAGCATCGCGCGGACGAATGCCAATGTGCTGCGCGGCTGCAATTGCCGCCAGGGCATTGAGTTGATTATGGCGACCCATCACGCCCGAATCCGGAGCCCAGCAAACCGTAGCCACTTCTTTCCCATCATGCATTACCGTGAAATCATCATTAGGGTGGGATTGCATCGACCACGTGTTTTTAGCGTCGATACCAAAGCGTGCCACCGGCGACCAAGCACCGCGCTCGAGCACCCGCTCCAGCGATGCTTCCGCACCATTGACCACCAAACAGCCTTCGCTCGGGACCGTTCGCACCAAATGATGGAACTGGGTTTCGATGGCGGCCACGTCAGCAAAAATATCAGCGTGATCGAACTCCAAATTATTTAGTAAGGCAGTACGTGGCCGGTAATGCACAAACTTACTGCGTTTGTCAAAAAAGGCGGTGTCGTATTCATCGGCCTCAATTACAAAGTAGGGGCTTTTACCCAAGCGCGCTGAGACCGTGAAATTCAGTGGCACACCGCCGATTAAATAGCCCGGTTCTTTGCCATTGAATTCCAAAATCCAAGCCAGCATGGCCGAGGTGGTGGTTTTGCCATGAGTTCCTGCCACCGCTAGCACATGCCTACCGTAGAGCACTTGCTCACCCAGCCACTGTGGGCCAGAGACATAAGGCAAGCCTTGGTTGAGAATCGCTTCCATCAAGGGATTACCACGCGAGACCACATTACCGATGACAAATAAATCCGGCTTGCTACCCAGTTGCGATAATTGGTCGCTGGAGTATCCTTCGATAAGTTCTATACCTTGGGCTTCAAGCTGGGTACTCATGGGCGGATACACATTGGCATCGCACCCCGTAACTCGGTGGCCGGCCTGCCGGGCGATGGCAGCGATGCCGCCCATAAAGGTGCCGCAAATGCCCAAGATGTGTATATGCATTATTGAATTTTAGCGAAGGAGTGGGCATGAACCGAAGACAAATGGGAATCATCAGTGGAATGAGCTTGGCGGGGCTTGCTGCAGGCCTGATCACCGCAAGCTGGATTTACCGTGATGGCACTGCGAGTGATGAGTCGGTTGCAGCACTATTGGCGAATCCATGGATGAAACCAGACAATACGCCGGTGAATACCGCTGAATGGCAAAACCGGGTGTTGGTGGTGAACTTTTGGGCATCGTGGTGCCCGCCTTGCGTCGAAGAGATGCCAGCCTTAAGCAATCTTCAGGATGAATTCGCCTCCAAAAATGTCTTATTTGTTGGCATCGGCATCGATACACCATCGAACATACGTCAATTTCTTGAAACCACCTTAGTTTCCTATCCCATTGTCATGGGTGGACTGCAGGGCAGCAAAATTGGCAAGGCCTTAGGCAACACCCAAGGCGCACTTCCTTATACCGTAGTGATTAATGCCAAAGGTAAGGTGACGAATACGAAATTAGGGAAGATAAGCGAAGATGAGCTCAGAAAGCAGATAAAAGCGGCTATTTAAGAAAAATAGCCACGTTTTAGAGTAATAACAAATCGGTATTTCAGTCCGTTTTAAGCGCCTAAAGCGGCTTTATTTCACTCGTTTTGCAGAAATAAGATCCTTTTTTCCTGCGTTAAACAATTTTGTCCCCAACCTAGGGGGTATACTTCATCCCATGCTGCATCGATCCAACTCCGCGTTTGTGTGTGCCGTAATCAGGCAGAAAGCATCGGAGCGTGATTTGAAAAGCCCGACATCATCTGTTCTTAACTGTTTCTAAAATTAGCGATCTATGTCAAAAAACCCGTCAGTTTTAGTTATCCAAGGTCCCAACCTGAATCTATTGGGTAGCCGCGAACCACAGGTTTATGGCCATACTACCCTCAGTGACATCCACCAGGGACTGGAATCCCAGGCAAAAGACGCTGGGATTCAACTAAATACCTTTCAAAGTAATCATGAAGGCGAGTTAATTGACTGTATCCAGAAAGCAAAACAGGATGGGGTTGATTTCATCATCATCAATCCAGGTGGTTTTACCCATACCAGCGTTGCCCTGCGGGATGCCTTGGCAGGCGTTGCCATTCCCTTCATTGAAGTGCATTTATCCAACATTCACCAACGCGAAGAATTCCGTAAGCACTCGTATTTGTCCGACATTGCGAAAGGTGTCATTTGCGGGCTAGGTCCAATCGGCTACGCACTGGCATTGCAAGCAGCTGGCCAGCAACTCAAACAATCGTAATTTTTCTTTCCTGTCATTTTTACTAGAAGGACCTACCTCCATGGATCTGAGAAAACTAAAAACACTGATCGACTTGGTTTCTGAATCAGGCATTTCTGAGCTCGAAGTCAACGAAGGTGAAGACCGGGTGCGTATTGTTAATGCAAAACTCGCTCAAGGACAACAAAGTGCGACGCCGGTTGGCTATGCAGCCGCTGCGCCAGCGCCAATCGCGGTAAGTGCGCCCGCGACGGCAGCGCCAACGGCAGCGGAGAACGCTGCCGCCGAAGAAAGCGCCCTTGCAGCCGCCGGATTTGTTGCGAAGTCCCCTATGGTTGGAACCTTTTACCGTGCCGCCAATCCAGAATCACCCAACTTTGTCAATGTAGGTGACATCGTTACAGTAGGTCAAACCCTCTGCATTATTGAAGCGATGAAACTCCTGAATGAAATCGAATCGGAGAAGGCGGGTGTCGTTAAACAAATTTTGTGTGAGAACGGCCAAGGCGTCGAATACGATCAACCTTTGTTTGTGATTGCCTAATTTCTCCACATCCTTTTCAGCCAGGGCGCCATGTTCGATAAGATTCTGATTGCTAACCGCGGAGAAATTGCTCTTCGCATCCAGCGCGCATGCCGCGAACTCGGCATTAAAACGGTGGTGGTGTATTCCGTTGCCGATAAAGAAGCCAAGTACGTCAAACTCGCTGATGAAGCGGTTTGTATTGGGCCTGCGCCCTCGCCGCTGAGCTACCTCAATATGCCAGCCATCATTTCCGCAGCGGAAGTCACGGATGCAGAAGCCATTCACCCGGGTTATGGTTTTTTATCCGAGAATGCGGACTTTGCTGAGCGCGTTGAAAAATCCGGCTTTGCATTCATCGGCCCACGACCAGAAACCATTCGCCTGATGGGCGATAAAGTATCTGCGAAGCGTGCCATGATTAAAGCGGGGGTGCCTTGTGTTCCCGGATCCGACGGTGCACTGCCAGACAACCCCAAAGAAATTATTGCGATCGCCAAAAAAGTAGGTTACCCGGTCATTATCAAAGCAGCTGGTGGTGGTGGTGGTCGCGGCATGCGCGTGGTTCATACCGAAGCGGCTTTAGTCAACGCAGTCAATATGACACGGGAAGAGGCAGGCCGCGCTTTCGGCAACCCCGAGGTCTACATGGAGAAGTTTTTAGAAAAACCTCGCCATGTTGAAATCCAGGTTCTGGCTGATACCCACGGCAATGCCGTCTGGCTCGGTGAGCGCGACTGCTCGATGCAGCGCCGTCACCAAAAGATTATTGAAGAAGCCCCTGCCCCTGGAATCGATCGTCGTGCGATTGCCAAAATTGGTGAGCGCTGCGCAGAAGCCTGCCGCAAAATGGGCTACCGCGGTGCAGGTACCTTTGAATTTCTCTATGAAAATGGCGAATTTTTCTTCATTGAGATGAATACCCGAGTTCAAGTCGAGCACCCGGTCACTGAAATGATTACCGGTGTCGATATTGTGCAAGAGCAAATTCGAATTGCGGCTGGACTCAAGCTGGGATTTCGCCAAAAAGACATCGTATTCCAAGGGCATGCCATCGAATGCCGCATCAATGCCGAAGATCCCTTCAAATTTACCCCCAGTCCGGGCCGTATTCTGTCATGGCATATGCCAGGCGGTCCTGGTATTCGAGTGGATTCCCATGCCTATGGTGGCTACATGGTGCCGCCCAACTACGATTCCATGATTGGTAAATTGATTTCCTATGGCAAGACCCGCGATCAGGCAATCCGTCGCATGCGCATTGCCCTCTCGGAAATCGTCATCGATGGCATCACGACCAATATTCCGCTGCACCGCGAACTCATGCTCGACCCCAACTTTGAAGAAGGTGGTACCAGTATTCATTACCTCGAACATCGCCTGGAAGAGCAAGCTGCCAGCCGAGTGAAGGGATAGTTTTTCTTGAAAGCGCAGGTCCATGCCGTACCGTGAGCTGATTTTTACAGTTCATGCTGAAATAGCCGAACCCTTAGGGGATGCGCTGATGGAGCTCGGCGCCTTGTCGATTACGGTGGAAGATGCGGCTGCTGGCGGCTACGATGAGAATCCCCTTTACGGTGAGCCCGGGCTTTCT
>CANHMJ010000089.1 GCA_947461805.1 Burkholderiaceae bacterium | reverse complement strand
TCAATGTTACGTTGATGACTATCAAGCCCACAATGGCAAGGGCCACATACGACGTGGCCCTGCCAATGTGATCAAGTAAGCCTTCAATACGCGATGCGATTGTATTTAAGGACTTTTGCACATGAATTCCTAACTCAAATAATTAAAAAGCAGATTAGCCGCGGACTTTGCTGTGGTACGTTGCTTCACTGTATGAAGCCCAGCTGTCATAGCTTTTCTTAAAAGCAAAATACGAGTCATGCACTTTCTTTGTCATTGGGTCAGCCGCTGCGGCCGCATCCAAAATCTTCTTCGTTTCAGCGCGCATTGCAGTCACGACTGAATCTGGCAGTGGCAGTGCAGTGACGCCCTGTTTCTTGACTAAGTCTTCCATCGCTTCTGCGTTATTGCGCTGGCACCATGCCTCGCCAATCACATTGCATGCGGCCGATGCATTTTGGACCACAGCCTGCAGGTCTTTTGGTAACTTCTCCCAAGCTGCTTTGTTGATGAGGAGCTCTGACGTAGTTGCGGGCTCATGCCAGCCGGTGGTGTAGTAAAACTTAGCTGCTTTTTGCAAACCCAGACGACGATCCTGGAATGGGCCAACGAACTCAGCTGCATCAATAACACCGCGCTCCAGCGCAGGGAAAATCTCACCGCCTGGAAGCACCTTCACATCAACACCAAGATTGGCGTAGACCTTGCCGGCGAGGCCAGGGATACGCATCTTCAGGCCTTTTAAGTCCGCTACGGTATTAATTTTCTTTTTAAACCAGCCGGTCATTTGGACGCCAGTGTTTCCGCAAGGCATCGCAACCATGCCAAATGGAGCGTAGGTCTCGTTCCAGAGATCGATGCCGCCGCCGTCATAGAGCCAGCCATTCATGCCCTGAAAGTTCAGGCCAAATGGGACCGCTGTGAAATACTGTGCAGCAAATGTTTTGCCAGTCCAAAAGTAGCTATTGGCATGATTCATTTCGACCGTGCCGGAACGTACCGCATCAAAACCTTCGAACGCTGGGATTAATTCGCCTGCACCAAAGACTTGAATCTTCAGGCGCCCATTGGACATCTCACCGATGCGCTTAGCAAGATCGGTTGCGCTGCCAGGACCATCCATGTAGAAAGGTGAGCCTTTTGGATAGGCGCTGGTCATTTTCCAGTTAAACGTTTGTGCTGATTGGGCTTGCACGATGGCTGGCGCTCCAAGAGCAACACTGGCAACGCCTGCACCAATACCGGTACTCAAAAACTTACGGCGGTTTGATTCCATATTAAATCTCCTAAGAGGTTGAAATTAATTAAAAAAATGATGTGATTAATATTGTGCAGTGCAACTAAAATATCAAAAATGTATGCTTCCGATTCAATTTAGTACAAACCCAACTTGTTCTAATCAGGATATTCCCTAGTTAGGTGCATTTATTGCACTATTTTGGTAGCCGGTGGTGTTCATGCATCAATTTGGTGAATGCATCAATTTAAACTATGTCTTTAATTACGCGTTAACAGCAGAGAGCAAAAAAAATGCAAGCAAAATGGGGTATTCAAGGAATGGCAGTGGCGCCACACTCGCTCGCGTCTGAGTCGGCCCTTGCCGTATTGCGCGACGGTGGCAATGCCCTGGAGGCGATGATTTCGGCAGCGGCGACCATTGCCGTGGTCTATCCCCACATGAACTCCATTGGCGGCGACTCGTTTTGGGTTATTCATGCTCCAGGCAAGGCCATGGGTGGCATTGATGCCTGTGGCGCATCGGCTGGAATAGCCACAAAGAAATGGTATGCCGACCAAGGTATTACCAAATCGATTCCCTTTCGCGGCCCTGTAGCGGCTAATACGGTTGCTGGAACCATTTCGGGATGGGGAGCTGCGCATGCACTATCCAAGAAAGGTTTCGGTGGCAAATTGCCTTTATCCCGCCTATTAGAGGATGCAATTCATTATGCAGAAGCAGGTGTGCCTGTCACGTTTAGCCAATCCAGTTTGACCGAAAAAAAGCGTCCCGAGTTATCGTCTATTCCAGGCTTTGCCGAAACTTTTTTAGTGAACGGAAAAAGCCCAGAGGTCGGTAGCATTTTTAAGCAAGGTCGACTTGCAGCTACCCTCAGGCACATTGCTAAAAAAGGGGCCGATGATTATTACCGCGGCGAACTCGCCGAATTACTCGCCAAAGAATTAACCGCCATCGGCAGTCCATTGCGCCTAGCCGACTTGCAGCGCCATCAGGCAAAGCTAATTGATCCGCTTGAGCTCAAACACAGCTTAGGCAATGTCTACAACATGACGCCGCCCACCCAAGGCGTTGTTTCCCTCATGATCTTGGGCATTCTGGATCAGCTCAATTTAAAACGCTTTGCTGTTGATAGCGCTGAATACGTACACCATTGCGTTGAGGCAACGAAGCAGGCATTTAAAGTGCGTGATCAACACGTCACCGATCCAGCATACATGTCGCACCATGCACAGCATTTTTTAACGCCGGAGTTTTTAAAGAATTTATCTAGCAAGGTTGATGGTCAGAAAGCCTTGCCTTGGGGCGCCGGCCGTGGCCCAGCCGATACGATTTGGATGGGTGTAATTGATGGCGAAGGCCGTTGCGTCTCCTTTATTCAAAGCATCTACCATGAGTTTGGTGCTGGCATTGTGTTACCTAAATCCGGCGTGAATTGGCAAAACCGCGGTTGCAGTTTTTCCTTAGACCCCCATAATTTAAATACCTTAGAGCCACATCGAAAACCGTTTCATACCCTCAACCCTGCCCTCGCCTTATTTAAAGATGGCCGATCCATGGTCTACGGCACGATGGGTGGAGATGGTCAACCGCAAACCCAGTGTGCTGTGTTTACGCGCACTGCGACCTATGGACTCAATCCGCAGGATGCCATCAGCAGGCCGCGCTGGTTACTCGGCAGAACCTGGGGTCAAACCAGCGACAGCCTAAAACTAGAATCCCGCTTTGACAGCAAAGTGGTTTCTCAACTGGCTGCCATGGGTCATGACATTGAAATGCTCGCTGATTTTGATGAGACGGTTGGCCACGCTGGTTGCATCATTCGGGAACCATCGGGGGTGCTGCGTGGCGGCTGGGATCCGAGAAGCGATGGTGCTGTAGCAGCCTTTTAAAGCATGATTTAAATACTTTAATACACCCAAGGGATGAGCTTACGCACTCGCCCTTGGTAATCGGCATAAGCAGAAAACCGCTCGACTAACCACTGCTCTTCTTTGCGTGATTTAATGTCAAAAAATATGGCAATCATTAATACATACAGCCAAACCAAGGTCGATTGCTGAATTAGCCCCCAGCCAAAGGTCAACACAATTACCCCAAAATAAATTGGATGCCGTACAAAGCGATATAGGCCATCTTGTATCAGCTCAGCATTTTCTTTTGGTCTTGGTAACGGCGTTAGGTTTTTTCCTAAATTAATTGCTGCTATCAAAGCAATTACGGTGCCTAGAATAAAAATACCGTAACCGAGCCACAGCAGCAAGCCATTCGGTGTTGCGATGCCGGTATCAGAATTAAAATGGCTTGGCCCGAAAAAAAGTATTCCTAGCAACACCGCCTGCACCACAACAAAACCAATTCCACTGCCTTTGGGTGCCTGCATTTGGAGCGCCATCGCTAAACGTACTCAGCCACTTCGACTAAATTACCGTCGGGATCCCGCAAGTAAACGGAACGGATCGGACCCAAAGCGCCCCTGCGCGAAACCGGACCAACATCAATGGGGATCTTTTGCGCCTCGAGGTGTTGAATAAAGTCATCCAATGGGACCGAAGCGATCAAGCAAAAATCACCCGAACCAATTGTCGGAACGCGTGCTTTGGTAGGCGTTTCCGTATTGCGGTCTTGTAAATTAATTTTCAATTGCCCAAATAGCAAAGCGTGGCGAGGTTGTCCTTCCGGCCCCCTAAAAAACTCGCGCTCAAAACCAAAGGCTTTTTCATAAAACTGCGTAGTGACTTCAATGTCCGTAACGGTGAGAACAATGTGGTCAATGCGGTCAATTAAGGTATTCAAGGGATACTCCTGTGATGGGATTTGCTTAGGGTAAAAAAGCACCATCGGCCTCAAAGGCTTTTAATGCTTCGCCCGTTATGCCAATTTCTGCTAAGACTGAATGCGTGTGCTCGCCCAATAAAGGCGGATGCATGCGAACCTGTTGGGGCGTCCCCGATAGTTTGACTGCAAAGCCAATATTGGGAACTTTGCCCTCAATCGGGTGATCGATTTCCATGCGCATTTGACGGTGCTTGCCATGTTCGCTCTCAAATGCCTCAGGGTAGGTATTGATGGGGCCTGCCGGAATACCCTCAGCCAGCAACAACTCCACCCACTCAGCCCCGGTTTTAGTGACAAAGGTTTTTTCAAGCTCGGTAACCAGTACTTCACGATTCGCTAGCCGAAGAGGATTGGTGATGAAGCGCGCGTCGCTCTGCAGATCGGGCCGATTAATTTTGTCGCACAGTAAAGCCCATAACTTTTGATTTGTGGCGCCCATCACAAAGTAACCGTCAGCCGCTTTCATGGCCTGGTAAGGAGCGCTCATGTGATTGGCGGTACCTAGCTTATAAGGCTCAACTCCGGTCCCCCAATACTGCGAGGTATCCCAGATGGAGAATGCCAAAGCAGCATCAAATAGGGAGGCGTCAATAAACTGCCCTTCCCCGGTATTTTTCTTGCCAATATGCGCCGCCAAAATGGCATAGACCGCAAACAGGGCGCAGCCAATGTCTGCAACCGGAACACCTGCTTTTACAGGCGGTCCATCGGGGTAGCCCGTAACGCTCATCACACCCGACATCGCCTGAGCCATTAAATCAAAGCCGGGGCGCTCTGCCCATGGGCCCGTTTGACCAAAGCCAGAGATGCTGGCGTAAACCAATCCGGGGTTAATGTCTTTTAAAACGGCATAGTCAATGCCCAATTTTTTCATGACTCCGGGGCGGTAGTTTTCAACCAAGATATCGGCAGTCTTCACTAGCTCAAAAAAGACCTGCTTGCCAGCTTTGCTTTTTAGATTGAGGGCAACGCTGCGTTTATTGCGATTCATGTTTAAAAAGCCCATGCTATCGGAGCCCTTCATTTTGAAGCCCATAGCACCGCGGGTTTGATCGCCCGTGCCGGGCGGCTCAATCTTAATGACGTCTGCGCCGAGGTCAGCTAAGAGCATGCAGCAATATGGTCCTGCCATCACTTGACTGACATCCAAAACACGTACCCCTGCAAGTGGCAGTGGTCGATTGGCAGCCTGCAGTGGCTTGTTTACCTGTTGCGTGGAATTTGTCATGGTCTCACTTGCGTATACCGGTTCTTTTGTATTTAGAATGAACCAATCGTCTAATATAAATCATTTATGAGCTCAACTACGTCACCCTCCTCTATCCCCAAAGTAGCGCAAGTCGTCTTCACGGTTGATAAAGGCATTGCGCACATTACGTTTGATCATGTCGCAGCGCGCAACGCCATGACCATCACCATGTATGAGCGTCTGCGCAGTATTTGCCTGGAAATTGCCCAAACGCCGAGTATTCGGGTGGCAGTGCTACGCGGCGCGGGTGGGCAAGCCTTTGTTTCTGGCAGTGACATTGCGCAATTCAGTAGCTTTAGCAGTGGCGCTGATGGCATCGCCTATGAGGCGTCAATTGACAGCTACTTTGCGCCCTTGATTGATTTGCCAATTCCAACCATTGCTGTGGTCGATGGCTTGGCTGTTGGTGGCGGC